>JALZWA010000033.1 GCA_023299815.1 Akkermansiaceae bacterium | reverse complement strand
GTCTTCAACTGGTTCTACTTCTCGATCAACCTCGGAGCCTTCATCTCTATGCTGGCTACTCCGGTGCTGATGGAATGGTATGGCCCTCATGTCGCCTTCGGCATCCCTGGCATACTCATGGCCCTTGCTACTGTCTGCTTCTGGCTTGGACGGAATAAATTCATCCACATCCAGCCTAAGTCTCGCGAGTTCAAAAGAGAACTTCTTAGCAAAGAAGGAATCGGAGTTATCCTAAGACTCCTCCCGCTTTACTTCTTCGTCGCCTTTTTCTGGGCGCTGTTTGATCAGACAGGCTCCTCTTGGATCTTCCAAGCACAAGACATGGACCGTCACTTCATCATCGATTGGCTACCTTCCCAAATCCAGTCCATTAATTCCGTTCTTATCCTCACCTTGGTTCCGATTTTCACCTTCGTCGTCTACCCTGCGATTGGAAAAATCATCAAGCTCACTCCCCTTCGAAAGATCGGAGTCGGACTCTTCATCACAGTTCTCGCTTTTGCCGTCATCGCCCTCATTCAGGTTTCGATCTCGCAAGGAGCGACTCCTAACATCGGTTGGCAGTTTGTCGCTTATCTCATTCTCACCTGTGCTGAGATCATGGTCTCCATCGTCTGCCTAGAGTATTCCTACACTCAAGCTCCTAAGAACCTCAAATCCTTCATCATGGCCATCTACCTTCTCTCGGTTTCCTTCGGAAATCAGATCACGGAATTCGTAAACTCCTTCATCCAAGTAGAAGACCCCATCGCCGCCTTCGCCAGCGATCTCCCCGATGGCGAACATGCGCACCCTGGGTTCGATGGCCAAGTCGGCACCGCTGATGATATCGTCATCAGCCGCGCAGAAGGAAAAACAAGCAAGCGCCAGCTCCCGAGCCAAGAGGCTCTCGACGACGCAGCTAAAAAAATCACCCTCTGGTCAGAAAAGAACGACCTGACTCTCCCCACTACGGAGGAAGCCGCAGCTCTCATCTCCGGACTCACAGACCAATGGGGCTCGCCCATCACTTACACCCGTCTCGCAAGCCGCACCGCCCGTATTTCTAGCCAAGGACCAGACAAAGAGGCAGGCACCCAATGGGACATCGGCTACATCATGAGCTCCCCTGATAAAAGCGCAGCTTCTGATGAAAAGAGCACTCGTAAGACTTGGCTCGAAAAACGGAAGGAAGAACTCGGCATTGTCGACGACATCGCAGCTTCTCAATCACCGATCACAAAGAAGAGCTACACTGGCGGGCAACCAAAGCTCGAAGGCCCCGCCTACTACTGGTTCTTCACCGGTCTCATGCTTGCTGCCGCGCTACTTTTTATCCCCTACGCCATCTTTGCAAAAGAGAGGAGCTACCTACAAACTCCCGAAAAATCATGATCGACTTCTGGGACCTTCAACAACAAGGCCAAATTAACGAAGCGAATCACAACGCATCTCGGGCCAATGATAGTGCCGATCAAGCAAAGGGTGAACTCATCGGGATGCAGCGGCAGCTCGATCACCTCACCCTCCTTTGCCAATCAATGTGGGAAGTCATTCAGGAAGAGACCGGGATTACCGAAGCTCAGTTCCGAGCGAAGATTGCGGATGTCGATACCCGCGATGGAAAAGCTGATGGAAAGATCAACCCTCAGGTCTTCCCCTGCCCCTCCTGCGGAGCGAATTGTAACTCCGCTCGCCAGCGCTGCACGATGTGCGGCGCAGACATTTCTGGTCACAAGCCGCATCTTTTCGAAGCATGATCGACTCCCACTGCCATCTCGGCTCACAAAAATTCGCCCCAGAAGAAATCCCAGAAATCATCGCCAATGCGCGCGATCATGGGATCACCCACATGATCACCCTCGCCACCGCAGAGGATGACATTCAGAAAAATCTCCAGCTCGCACAGACCTACCCCGAGGTCTCCGCCTGCCTCGGCATCCATCCCTGCGATGTCCACCAGACGCGTGATGATTTCGAACATCTCCTCACCCCCTACCTCGATGACCCTAAGGTGGCCGCGATCGGAGAAACCGGACTCGACTATTTCCACCCCGCACCAGAAGGATGGACCGAAGAAAGCTACCACGCTCGACAGCGCGACTTCCTCCGCCGCCACTTCCAACTCGCGCAGGCGCATGGATTAAATGTCGTGATCCACACCCGAGACAAAACCGGCTCGGCAAGTTTCGATGACGCACTCGAAATCTACCGTGAGTTTCACGAAAAGGTCCGCGCCGTCTTCCACTGCTTCCCCGGTCCCTACGAGCAGGCTGAAAAGGTGATCTCACTAGGCGGCCTCATTTCCTTCACCGGAATCGTCACCTTTAAGAATGCTCAGCAAGTTCAGGACACCGCCACCGCCTGCCCACCGGGAAGCTTCATGGTCGAGACCGACTCACCCTATTTGTCCCCCGTGCCCCACCGAGGAACACGATGCGAACCCGCATTCACAAAGTTCACCGGAGAGAAGATCGCCGAGCTCCGAGGACTGGCCACTGAGGAGCTTTCTCGTGAGACAAATGAAACTTGCTGCAGTTTTTTTCGCATTTCATAAGACAAAGCAGGACTTGGATTCCGCTGTCATTATGAATCCCTTAGAATAGTTCATTTAAGAAACTATTTCACAAAACTCAATTATTAGCCTATCTTAATCCCATGAAAGCAAAACTCCTCTCGCTTCTCTCTCTCTCCTCACTTGGTTTTCTCGCCTCGTGCACCCAGCCCGTCACCACTCCAGCAGCCCCAGCGCTCGCTACTCCTGGTGCCGTTGCCCAAGGATCTAATCCTTATGGAGTTCCTGGCGTGCCTGCAGTCGGGAGCTACACACCGCCGACCACCCCGGCTCCTTATCAGCCCATCAATCCGCCTGCTGCTGCCCCCTACACCCCTAGCGCACCAGCAGCCTACACACCTCCTTCTACTTACACTCCACCAGCTCCTGCTGCCGGTGGACAGTCACACACGATTGTCAAAGGCGAGTCACTTTGGGGCATCTCTCGTAAGTATGGCGTCACCGTCGATCAGCTTCGGCAGGCAAATAGCATGACCGGCGATACCATTATCGAGGGCCGCTCGCTCACGATCCCTGCTCGTTAATCGTTTCCAAAAAACATCTTACTAAGACGGGAGGGCTTCGGTCAGCCCGTCTTTTTTTATCATGAAATCCCTCCTCCCTCTCCTTTTCACGATCGGCACTCTCCTCGCTCAGGACTCTCCGAATCCCCAAGATCTTGTCGAAGCCCTCTACAATGAGCGCGAACCTGCCGCCTTCGAGGCAGCTCATACCTCAGCGCTTAAGGGAGGAATCGCTCAACAAATTCTCGTTGAAAGTCGCTTCCTCTACATCGTCGATACCGGAGACAATGCCGCCATCGCAGCCTTCCTCCCCAACCTCGAAGCGCAAGCACTCGTCTACTCAGCTGACGACTCCATGGCCTTTCCCATGCGTGAGAATTTTTTCGCGATCGTGGAATATGCGCGCGCTATCGCCGCTTTGGAAAAAAACGACACCGCTCTCTTTAAGAAGCACATCATGGAAGCCTTCTGGCTCTCACCGGCGCAGTCAGGATTTTTCGGAAAATTAGTCGATGACGTTCGCCTGCGCGATGCCATGGACCAGCTCAAGATCGACATGACCCGCACCCTCAACCCGCAGGATCCGAAGCAAAAAACTCAAAGCTTAAAAGCCTACCTCGGTGACTCCCCCGCTCTCCTTATTCACTTCTGGTCGCCGTGGTCACGCGAGTCACTTGAGAGCATGCCTGACTTCTATCAGACTGCAGCAGCTCTCAAAAAAAATAAAATCCCCACAATTTCCATCCTCCCAACCAGCGTCCCAGAATCACAACTTGCCGCTAATGAATTCATCAAAGAGCAGTCTGAAAAAACAAGCGCTCCTTGGTTAATTGACTCGGCCAAGGGGTCCCTCGAATCTGCCTTCCGCGTGCAAGCCTTCCCGACCGTCATCCTTTTATCTAAGGAGGGTAAGGTGCTCTTCAATGGACATCCCGCCAGTGATTCCTTCTGGCAAGAACTGCAAAGTCTTGCCCCTGGACTAGAGCAACCAGATGCACCTATTAGAGCAGAACCAGAGCTCCCGCAAAAAGAGTAAATCTTGATACCTCCGGCGCATCAGCGGATTTCGTAAGGAGAAATTAACCTTGATCTTTCATGAAATGTTTCTCTTTCTATTAGTCAGTTATTTTAATCCTCGCAGATGTCCACCACTCAACAGCCTTCTCCTCAAGAACTCCAGGTCCTTTCGGTCCTCTGGAATGAGGGACCAAGTACGGTGGCCTTCGTACATGATTACCTCTATGGAAACTCACTTTCCTACACCACTTCACTCGCGGTGATGAGGAATCTTGAGAAGAAGGGCCTCGCGAAAAGACACAAAGAAGGACGGGCGCATGTCTACAAAGCGAATGCCACTCGTTCACGCATCCTTGAGCCTAAGCTCAAAGATCTCATACAATATGCTTTCGGAGGTAGCCTCGGTGAGGCTATGCTCTCCCTACTCTCAATTGGCGTACTTACGCCGGAAGAGAAGTCCGCACTCACGCGGGCTCTAAAACAGCACAAAGCCATGGCTGCCAAAAAGAAGACCACAAAAAAGAAAGCTGCCAAAAAAGCAGCTCCCAAAAAGCCCGCTAAGAAAGCCGCCAAGAAAAAGGTAGCCAAGAAAGCGGCACGCAAGCCTACCAAGAAAAAGGTGGCTAAGAAGAAAGTAGCTAAAAAAGTGACCAAGAAAAAGGTCGCTAAAAAAGCGAAGAAAAAAGTAGCCAAAAAAGCAGCCAAGAAAAAGGTCGCTAAGAAGGCGAAGAAAAAAGTAGCTAAGAAGGCCGCCAAGAAAAAAGTCGCCAAAAAAGCCACTAAAAAGAAGGCTGCCAAAAAGCCCGCCAAAAAAGCTGCCAAGAAAAAGGTCGCTAAGAAGGCGAAGAAAAAGGCTGCCAAGAAGAAAAAGTAATCAGTGAACCCCCTGCTTCGTCAGGAACACTGTCTTTCAAACTTTATCAAGGGACACCCTCCGGGGTGTCCCTTTTTCTTTTGTGCGGACCCTACGCTCACTCCCTTCTGCTCAGCGCCTCCCTCTTTTAGCTTCGCTTAGAGTCGTTTTTCTATTGCCAATTTTCGCTGGCGACTTTATCAACCGCCCGCAGCGAAAGCTCATGGCTCATTAGCTCAGTTGGTAGAGCAGCGGATTGAAAATCCGCGTGTCCTTGGTTCGAATCCGAGATGAGCCACCACTCTTTTTAAAAGCCCCGTGAATCTTAAGGTTCCGGGGCTTTTTCTTTGCCTAGCGATTCGGAAGGACGTTTTCCCCCTCGCTCTTGGCCACCACGACGGCGGCGCAGCTATCCCCCCAAACATTCACGGCGGTGCGGGACATATCGAGGATTCGATCAACTGAAAGCAGCGCAACCACCGCAGTCTCGGCATTGGGGATGCCGGAGTTTTTCAAAATCACGAAGATCGCCACGAGAGACGCGGAAGGAATTCCAGCGACCCCCACGCTGGTGAGGAGCGCGGCAGCGACGACCATGAACTGCGCAGCAAAGGTCATCTCAATCCCCATCACTTGCGCGACGAAGATGACGGCGACACATTCGTAAAGAGCAGTGCCATCCATGTTGACGGTCGCCCCCAGTGGGAGAGTGAAACTCGCAGTCCCCTTCGAGACACCGGCCTTGTCCTGGATGCAGCGCATGGTGACGGGAAGCGTCGCTGAGGAAGAGGCGGTAGAAAAGGCAGTCATGAGCGCGGTGCGCATCGCTCGGAAGTGCGCGAACGGGTTCACCCCGGCGAGGAGCCGAATGAGCAGCGGCATCACGAGGAACATGTGAAGCCCGAGCGCGAGGAGGACGGTGATGAAATATTTTCCCAAACTAAGGAAGAGCTCCCCTCCCGTCTGCACCACGACGGGAAGCAACAGGCCAAAGACGCCGATGGGCGCGAGCTTCATGATGTAATTCGTCATCACGATCATGACGTCATTAAAAGAGATGAAGACATCGCGCAGGGTCGTCATTTTCTCCTTTTCCAAACGGGTCATGGCGAGGGCAAAGCAGAGACTGAAGAAGATGAGCCCTAACATTTGCAGGTTATTGGTGGCTGCGGAAAAAATATTCGGCGGAATCATGCGGAGGAAGAAGCCGCTCAGCTGAGCGTAGCTTCCGGACTGCTCGTCGCCGGCCGCTTTTGCACCTTCTATCTTAGCTTGCGCAGCAGCATCGGGCTCGTAGGACTCAAAGGCCTCTTTGACCACGGCATTGGGCTGACCATCAGAAAGCCCCGGCTGGATGAGATTCACGAGCGTGAGACCAAGGATGATCGCAAGGAAGCTACTCGTGGCGTAGAATCCTGCTGTTTTCCCAAGAAGCCTACCAAAGCCCTTCACTCCGTGGAGGCTGGCAATGCCGGCAATCACAGAAGAGATCACGAGAGGAACGATGATCATCTTCAAGAGATTCATGAAGAGCTTACCAATCAGGCTACTGATCTCGATGACCCATGAGAAGAGCGCGCTATCCTGCAGCCCCATCGTTTTGATCAAAAGACCTAGGAGGACAGCAAGGGAGAGAGAGATGAGAATTTGCCAGTGGGCCGCTAATTTCATGACACGAGGCTAAAGACTCACAGCACTCATGAGAAGGGAGAACGAATCGCGGATATCTTTCTAGGTGCGACCGGCGACCGCAATCAGGAAGCGCACTTGCTGGCGATTGCTGTGCAGATCCCCTACGACCTCCATGGCATCAGCGACAGAAACACCACCGGCGAGGGTAATGGCGATGGAATCAAGAGCGCGCTCGCGGGTGAGATCCCGCACAATGAGCTGTGCGCTCTGCTCTGCGAAGTCGGTCTCCTTTGAGCGCGCGAAATGGAGGGTCATCTTCTGGTAGGTGAGATCACGAAGGCCGCTATTTGAGATCGAAGCCGCAGCATCTAGAGCGGCATTCGCATCGCCAGTCTGGGCATAGACTTCCGCGAGGAGGCCCGCTGTTTTGGCAAAATCCTTGAGCGAGGAGACCTCCTCCAGCTCGCGATCCGCATCTTGCGCGAGGCGACGCGCACTACGGTCATCGCCATGATTTGCCCGAGTCAGGGCGACGCTCGCGAAAGCCATGGCCCGCTCACTGGGATCACCCATGTAACGAATCGTTTCCACGGCGAGGCGGCTCTGCCCCACCACCGAAGCTCGGCTGGCAATCTTCCGGTAGGTCACTTCACGAAAATCAGCATCGCCGATGAAATTAGCGATGTTCCGAGCGGCTTTCACCCCTCTCGCCGAAACCTGAGCGACCGCAACAGACTGAAGCGCCCTGTTACGGAAGTCCACGAGGCCAATCGATTGCGCTCGGGCAAGCGCGGCATCGATCTCGCGGTGACGAATGAGAAGCATCACGAGGGACTCGTAGGCCTTGGCTCGCTGGGTGGAATTTTTAATACGATGTGCGGCAAGTTCCGCCGTCTTCAAACGACGTCGATCCACCTCGCTTGCAACCATTTCCCGAAGCGCCTGATCTCGAAAGGCAGGGTCATGAATGAGCGCAGACAGCGAATCAATTGAGAGCTTCCCGCCCGCTCCCTGAAGCTTGGCGAGCCGGACTAAGGCGACATCGCGCGCTTGCTCACTACTCATCTGATCGACCAATGATAAGGCGCCTTCTGAATCCCCCATTCCAGCTCGAATCGCCGCAATCCGACTCATGGCTTGGTCACGCGTCCCCGAGTCAGAGATTAATCTGACCGTCATCATGGCCTCATCAAGCCCGAGGTGACGTGCCTCGGCTTCCGCGATATTGCGGTAAGCAAGGCCAAGAGCGGCGGCATCAGAGATTACGCGAGCAAGGATCCGGGCTTGATCAAACTGCTTACTCCCGGCGAGAGTTCGGATAACATCAGAAGTGGCGCGGTCCTTCATCTTGGCATCTGGAATGCGTGCCACGAGTTCTTCCGCGAGATCCAGATAGCGTGCGGACAGGAGAGACTTCACGACCTCGCGCATCGCCTCCGCTCCTTTGAGTTGATCGTCAGGATCTTTCGCGAGACGAACCGCGCGGGCGAACCAGTAGCGTGCAGATTCATCATCCCCCATCTTTTTAAAGGCGAGCGCCACGACCGAAAGATCTGACCAAGGAGTCTCGGATCGGAGGGCGCGCTCGGCGGCTTCGATCAAAAGACGATGGCGCAAACCGAAGACCACAGTCTTTTTCTCAGCCTTCTCCGCAAGAAGCGCCAGCTCTCGAGCTTTCACCCTACCAGCCTTCTCCCGAGATACTCGCTCGGTGAAGCGGTGCTGCGGAACCTCCTCTACTGAAATCCGCACCCGAGAACTGGAGTCAGAAGTCGCTGCCGTTTCCTCAGCTGAGGAGCAATGACTCGCGGACAAACCACGCTCTGAGAGACGGACAGCTCCGCCCTGAGCGTCCACAGGATCTTGCGATCTACTTTGGGAGCTTTGAAAGAGGATGAGTATTCCTACTCCCACGAGTGCCGCAGAACTCGCTAGTTGGTAAGTTGATGGTTTAAGGGTGACCATAGCGCTCATTTTTACGGGAAGCTTAAAGAAGTCCTTTCACATCCCCTCTTGATGAAAGTTCCCTGTCTCGGCAGTTGGCTTCCGGCAGATGATCGTTTAGCGTCCCAGCCCTTGGGTTCCTCGTCTCTATTCAAACGCTTTCTGCCCGCGATCATTCTCTCTTTGATCGGTGCTGCCTTGGCGGCTTATCTCTTTCCTATTGAACAGAAGGCGGTGAATGAACACCTGGCAGGATTCCCAGAATCCGATGCCATGGCGCACTTACTGAGGCCTGTCGTCCTCTGCTTCATTTGCTTCATTCCTGCGGTCGGCGCACTTTATTATGGAATGGTGAGATCACTGGATCGCTATCTCATCCGTGAGTTCTTCGGCTCCTTCCTGCTCACCTTTCTCGCCCTCTATGCCATCTTCACCTTGCTGGATCTCACCGACAATATGGGTGACTTTAAAGATGCCGATAATGCGGGCGCGCTGATGCTTCACTATTACGGCATTCTTTTTCCGGTCGCCTTCGTCTTACTCGCTCCCTTTTCCCTCCTCTTAGCGATGCTCTACTCGCTGGGGAAACTTTCACAGAGCCAGGAAATCGTTTCAATGATCCAGACCGGGCGAGGAGTGGTGCGACTGATCCTCCCTCTTGCGATGGTAGGCTTTATGGCGAGCCTTGTCTGCCTCGGCTTCAATTACCAATGGGCGCCCTGGGCCGAGGGTTATAAAGACGCGCTGATCGAACAAGCGAGAGGAGGATCCGCCAGCCAAGCACGAAATGTCGTTTACTATCATTCCGAAGGACGCCGACTCTGGTTTATCGGAAGCTTCCCCTACGAACACAATACAGGAGAAGCACTGACCAATGTCGTGGTCCGCACCTTCTCTGAGAGCGGCGAACCTGAAATGCGCCTTCAAGCAAAGAACGCGACTTGGAATGTGGACCGCTCCCAATGGACCTTCGAGGACGTCGAGATCCAGCATCTTGACCGCAGACTCTTCGAGAACGGCCCGCTCATGCCAGAATACGAAATCCCCGAAGGGCCGGTGACTTTTAAAACGTGGTCTGAGCCTCCTTGGCAAATCATCCACCCCGGCCTAGAGGGCGAGAACCTCGGCATCCCCGGCCTCTACAGCTGGCTCAAGACGAACAGTGATGAATCTTGGGTGAACAAAAGGCGCTTTCTCACGCAGTGGTATTACCGCTGGGCTCAGCCCGGAATCTGTCTTGCACTCGTCCTGCTTGCTGCCCCACTGGGGATCGTCTTTACCCGTCGCGGTGCTGCAGGAGGAATTGCGCTCGCCGTCTTCTTGAGCGCGGGAATGATGTTTACCACCACCGTCTTCCTTGCACTGGGCGAATCAGGCTACCTCCCACCGATCTGGGCCGCTTGGGGAACGAATATCGCGGCCACAATTCTCGCGCTCGTCCTCATCCAGCGCCGTCTCGTAGGACGTCCCATTTTTCAGACGCTGAAGAAACTCCTTCCCTTCTAGGCGTCCATAGCTGAAGTCATCTCCGCACCACTAACACGATGAAAGAACCCTGGAGTATTAAGTCCCGCGCACGTGAGTGTGCCGGATCCGGCCGCGTCTTCGAGGACGAAGAACCCATCCACGCCGCCATTTTTCCTGATTTCGACTCCTCGGGCTACCTGCGCAAGGACTACTGCGAGGAAGCCTGGAAAGAGCTCAACTCTGAGAGCGAGGTCCCCTTCTCCCACTGGAAGACCATCTTCAAGCTCCCTGTTGCCGAGGAAAAGACGGAAGACGTGGTGAAGGACGATCCCGAGACTCTCCTCCGCCGTCTGGTAGAGGAAGAAGAAGAGCACACTGAAAAGGCACGCTACATTCTCGCCGTGATGCTGGAACGCCAGAAACTTCTGCGAGAGACCGACACGCAAAAGCTGCCCTCTGGCATCCTGCGCGTCTACGAGCATCGTAAAACCGGAGACGTCTTCATCATCAAGGACCCTGAGATCGCGCTCGCCGATGTCGAAATGGTGCAGGAAGAAATCCGCGAGCTTCTCGACCCCCAGCCTGAAATTCTAGAAGAACCAGAAGCTGAGACTGAAGCAGCCGAGCCAGAGAAAACTCCAACCGACCCCTCTGAGCCCGAAGGCGAAGAGCCTCGCGAAGAGCCTCGCGAAGAGCCTCGCGAAGAGCCTCGCGAAGAGCCTCGCGAGGAAGAAGTTTCCGAAGAGGAAAGTAACGACGACGAAGAAGAATAATGCTCCCTTGGTTCCAGGATCAATTCCCGATCTACCTCGCACCCATGGCCGGGGTGACCGACGTCACTTTTCGCACCCTGTGCAAAGAACTCGGCGCCGATGTCATGGTCACCGAGTTCGTCTCTGCAGAGGGAATCCTGCAAGCCGACCACCGGACGCGCCGCTACACCACCTTCACCGATGAGCAACGCCCTCTCGGCATTCAGCTCTTCGGAGCAGATGGTGCCCGCATGGGCGAGGCTGCTAAGAAAATCATCGATTGGAAAAAGCCGGACTTCATTGATCTCAACTTCGGCTGTCCCGTGAACAAGGTCGTCTCCAGAAATGGCGGCTCTTCTCTCCTGCGGAATTGCCCTCTTCTGGTCGAGACTGCTGAAAAAATCGTAGCGGCCGTGGGCGACCAAGTTCCCGTCACCGGCAAGATCCGTATCGGATGGGACCAAGAATCGATCAACGCGCCTGAAGTCTGCCGCCTTTTAGAAAATACCGGCATCCAAGCCGTGGCGATCCATGGCCGCACCCGCGCACAAGCCTATCGTGGAGACGCTGACTGGGAGGTCATCGATGAATGCTCTCAGAGCGTGAAGATCCCCGTCATCGGAAATGGCGACATCAATTCCGCCGAGGTCCTTAAGCATCGCATGGAATCTACGGCAGTCTCCGGCGTCATGATTGGCCGGGCCGCGATGCAAAACCCGTGGCTTTTCAAAGAAGCGAAACATTTTTTAAAAACCGGCGAAATACTCCCACCACCTTCCGTCAAAGAGCGCTGGTCCTTCGTGATTCGTCACTGTGAGCTCGCTGTCGGCTCTGATCGCTATGGCGATGAGCGTCACACTCTGATGGCGATGCGATCTCGCCTGATGACTTACTGCAAAGGATTCCCGGGGGCAAAACCACTCCGACAACGCCTTTCGCAGGTGAAATCAGTCGAAGAAGTGCGAGAAATCGCCGCAGAATCAGGCGGAATTTAATTTTTTAAAATTTATTATAAATTAAATTGAACTATTTAGAATTCTTGGGTAATCTCCGTCATTCCCATGAAGACCTTCACCCTTCTCTCACTCCTTTCCCTCCCCTTCACCAGCCCAGTGCTTGGCTCATCTCAGGATCAGCGCATTAGCTACCTAGAGCGTGAGGTTACAGAACTCCGCCAGCAGGTTCGTGACATGAACTCGAAGATTGGAAGATCCTCAGTGACACGCTCACAGAGCACCCGCCAGAGCAGCTCGGACTATCGCGTGAAGAGTGGCGATACTTTCTGGGGCATTGCTAAAACTCACAACATCTCAGTTTCCTCCCTCGAATCCGCCAATCCCCGCCTGAACCCTTCTCGCCTTAAAGTCGGCGCTTCCATCAGCATTCCTGGTCGCCAGAGCACCCCCCCCACTTCTTCCTCAGTGGCCCGTCCAAGCGGTCCTACCAAAGGCTACTCCATCCGAAACGGCGAAACTCTCGGCCACATCGCCAACCGCTATGGCATCTCCCTTCGTGAGCTTATGCTCTCTAACCCTGGTTTAAATCCGCGCCGTCTCCAGATTGGCCAGACCATCCGAGTCCCAGATAATCAGACAACATCCGCTCCTCGTGCAACTTTCCATGAAACGAGACGTCAATCCACCCCCACCCCTCCACGGAGTGAACGGATCGTTGAGAGAAGAGCTACTGTTCCCGCACCAGCTTGCGAGCCTGCCCATCAAACTGCCGCTCCCACCCGTGCTTCCGGGCCTGAGCTCGTCACCGTAGGCCAGAACCGCCGTCTCGATGAGATCGCCCGCTTCTACGGAACTGATGTCCCCACCATCAACTCACTCAATCAGGTCTCTCTGAGCCCTGCCCAAGTCATCAAAATGGGATCTCAGCTCTATGTTCCGCAGCAGTAGCTTGCACCCGAGCTCAATTTTCTCTAGTTTTTGTTAGATGGAATCACATGAGATCTTTAAAGAGGCTTTTAAACAGAGCAGCCCGAAGGAAATTGCTTCGGAACTCGGGGTCTCTCTCTCACTTGTTTACAAGTGGGCACAGGAACAGTCTGACAGCGGCAGCGGCTCTCGCAACCCGCTCGACCGCCTCCTAGAGATCGTCAAGCTCACCGGCGAACAGCGCATCGTGGAATGGCTCTGCGAACGCACCGGCGGTTACTTTGTCCGAAATCCTCAGAGCAACTGCGAGCAAGGCTTCGAGGTTCTCCCGGCCACGAATGAAATCGTTTCCCAATTCGGCAGCCTACTCACGCGCATCTCGCAAGCCGCACTCGATGACTCCATCACCAGCGATGAAGCCGACCTCATCCGCACTGACTGGGACAAGCTCAAGTGCTACGGCGAGGGATTCGTTCGCTGCTGCGAAGAAGGCGATTTTGAAAAAATGGCCGTCGAAGTCGTGAAGGAAGAGCCGCGCAAGACTCTTTACTAAAAGAATGGGGACGGTATAGCTCTGCGACATGTCAGCGCCTGTCAGAACCCGTTTCGCTCCCTCCCCTACTGGATATCTCCACTTGGGCGGAGCTCGCACCGCTCTTTTCAACTGGCTCTTCGCCAAGAAGCTTGGTGGCACCTTCGTCCTCCGCGTCGAGGATACCGACAAAGCTCGCAACACCGAGGAAGCACGCACCGCGATCTTCGAGGGAATGGAATGGATGGGCCTCGATTGGGAAGGCCCTTACTACCAGAGCGAGCGGGATGAAATCTACCTCGAGTGGTTCGAGAAACTCGTCGCAGCCGACCGCGTCTATGAGGACGATGGCGCATGGCGCTTCCGCTTCGAGCGCAAGCCCATCACCATGCACGATCTCGTCTGCGGTGAAGTCACTATCGACTACACCGATGAGTCAAACACTCCTGACATGGTCATTCGTCGTTCCGATGGCACCTTTGTCTTCCACTTCGTCAATGTCGTAGATGACCTCACCATGGGCATCACCCATATCATCCGCGGCGAGGACCACCTCATGAACACCCCGAAGCACCTTCAGCTCATCGAGGCCTTCGGCGAAAAGGCTCCAGCCTATGCGCACATCCCTCTCATTTTAAATGGCGATGGCTCCAAGATGTCCAAGCGCGACACCGGCGCAGCGCTCGGCGACTACCCACGTCAGGGATTCCACTCCCCTGCCGTCGTCAACTTCATCGCGCTCCTCGGCTGGTCGCCGAAGGATGACTCGGAGATTTTCTCTCCTGAGGAACTCATCGAAAAATTCAGCCTCGAATCCGTCAACCGCTCGCCCGGGCGCTTCGACTTCGATAAGTGCGTCTGGGTCAACCAGCAGCACCTCCTCGCAATGGAACCCTCTCAGTTTGCTGAAATAGCAGCCTCAGCCTGCCAAAACTCCCCGACTCAGGCCATGCTCGAATCGGTGCAGGAAAAGGTCTCTCTTCTCGCCGAGATCCCAGAGGCCGTGGCCTTCTACCTCGATCCCGAATATCCCATCGCCGATGACGCCCTCGCCAAGGTGAAGGGAAATGACGCCGCAGCTTCTCTCCTCGACGCGCTCGCCACTGACTTCTCCGCGCTCGCGGATTGGACCGAGGCGAAAGCAGCCATCGGCACCACCGCCAAGGCCCACGGAGCCAAGCCTGGCCAACTCATGTTTCCCCTCCGCGTCGCCCTTTCCGGTAAAGCGGGCGGACCGGATCTTGGTGCTATTTTAGAAATTCTCGGTAAAAATGAATGCGTCCGCCGCATCCAGCGCTTCACCTCCCTTCTCGCATGACCCACACCCACATCGACAACCTCGACTCCCTCATCACCAGCGAAGCGAAGCCTCCACGCTTCGCAGTCATTGGTGACCCCGTGGCCCATTCACTCTCGCCACAACTCCATCAACCTGCGCTCGATGCCCTCCGCCTCGACGCGCAATATGTCCGCGTAGAAGTGCCCCAGGGTAGAGTCGCAGAAGCCTTCGCTAAGATGCGCGAAGCAGGCTTTCAGGGAATCAA
>JALZWA010000032.1 GCA_023299815.1 Akkermansiaceae bacterium | reverse complement strand
AGCTTGACGCGCTGGAATTCCCCGCCAGAAAGCGTCCCGCTGGTGCGCCCGAGGCTGAGGTAACCGAGGCCCACTTCCTCGAGAAAAGAGAGCCGCTTGGCGATCTCGCTCACGACTCCGCTCATCGCTTCTTGCTGGTTCTTGGGGATATCGATGCCCGTGATCCATGAGTCGGCTTGGGAAATGGCGAGGTCGCAGAAGCCATCGATCCCGAGCTCGCTTTTTCCACTCTTCAAGGTGACCGCGAGGAATTCCGGCTTGAGTCTTTTTCCTGCGCAGACGCGGCATTCACGAGAGGTCATGTAGCGCGACATGCTCCGCTTCACGGCATCGCTCTCAGAGTCACGATAGTGCCGCTCGACCTGACGGCAGACGCCCTCGAACTCTTTTTCGAGAACTTGGGAGCGCCCGTCTTTTTCCCAGAGGACTTTGATTTTTTCGCCCCCTGTTCCATAGAAAAGCGCAGTCCTAAAATCTTCCGGAAGGTCTACAAAAGATTCCTCCAAGCTCACGCGGTAATATTTCGCGAGCGCTTCGATATGCAGCTGATTCCAGCCCTTCTTTTTCTTCGATCCACTCGTCCAGACGGTCACGGCACCTTCTCCAAGCGACTTGCTTTTATCCGGAACCACGAGCGAGGGATCACAGAAGTTCTCCGTCCCTAAGCCATGGCAGACTGCGCAAGCTCCTAGGTGGCTATTGTAAGAAAAATGCCTCGGGCTCAGCGCCTCCAGCGCGAAGCCCGTTTCCGGATTTCGGAAGCTCGTCGCAAAGGCGAGTTCAGCCCAATCGGCGTCGCCTTTTTGCTGCGTGATCGCCCGCACTTCCATCCCACAAATCCGCAGCGCGATCTCCACGCTATCCGCCATCCGGCTTTCCACTCCGCCTTTAACAACCAGCCGATCCACCACAATCTCGATCTCGCCGCCATCGGCAGGCCACTTTTCCTCAGCCTCCTCTAGCTCAAGAATCTCGCCCGCAATCCGCACCCGCACAAATCCCTGACGCTGAAGATCGGCCATCATGCCTGACGCTTCGCCCTCCGTAGTCATCGGTGCTAAAATCATGACCCGCGTCCCCTCTTCACGGCCACAAATGCTGGCCACGACATCCCCTGTCGTCATTTTTTCCAAGCGCTCGCCCGTCTCCGGATCATGCGGCACGCCGGCCGCGGCATAGAGGATTCGGAGGAAATCATGCAACTCGGTCACCGTCGCAATCGTCGATCGCGGGTTCCCGCCCCCCCCTTTTTGCTCGATCGCGATCGCCGGACTCAGCCCCTCGATCGAATCGACATCTGGCTTCTTGAGTTGATCCAAGAACTGCCGCGCATAGGTCGAGAGCGACTCAATGTAACGCCTCTGCCCCTCGGCATAGAGGGTATGAAAGGCGAGGCTCGACTTCCCGCTCCCGCTCACTCCAGTGATCACAACGAGTTTCCCCCGCGGAAGATCCACATCGACCCCCTTGAGATTATACTGCCTCGCTCCCCGAATCCGAATCACAGCGCCAGTCTAAACAAGGTTAAGAGAAATGCCTAAAGCTAATTTCTCCGACTCGATTTCATCAATCTTGAGCTGATGATAAAAAACTACTGCTTTCCGGCGGCAAAAATGAAAGCCTACGCCACTATCACTCAGTTATGTTCAACGACCTCTGTTCCTCACTGACGTCGCTCAAGATCTGCGGAATCACCTCCGCTGCTGATGCGAACCTTCTTGCCGACCTCGGAATCGAGGCTCTCGGTGTCAACTTCTGGCCTCAGTCCTCCCGATTTTGCCCGCCTGATATGGTCGAGGGAATCCTCGCTCCAATGAAAGGACGCATTTTGCGCGTCGGCGTCTTCGTTAATAACTCCATCCCCTTTGCTGACGAGCTTCTTGAAAAAGGCCTTCTCGATGTAGTCCAGCTCCACGGCGATGAGACCATTGAGGACATCCGCCATTTCCTCGATCAAGGAGTCCCCGTCATCCGTGCCGTCTCCGCTGATCATCTCCCGGACTACGAGCTTCCTACCGAGAACTTCGCCCTCCTCATCGACACCCCCGCCGGTAAGGACTACGGCGGCACCGGCCAGACCTTCGACTGGTCCATTGCGCAGAAGTTTATCAAAGATCACCCCGATGTCCCCGTCATCCTCGCCGGTGGGCTCAACCCTGAAAATGCCTCCGAAGCTATCGACGCCGTAGAGCCCGTCGCCATCGATATCGCCTCCGGTGCCGAGAGCGCCCCCGGAATCAAAGACTCGACAAAGGTCCGTGCCTTGCTTGACGCTCTGACGTCATGAATGCCCTTCTCGTTTTTCTCGGCGGCGGCCTCGGCTCGCTCGCCCGCTGGTCCCTCTCTGCAGGCATCCAGTCCCTCGCTGAAAAAACGAGCTTCCACCGCTTCCCCGTCGGCATCTTCACCTGTAACGTCCTCGGCTGTTTCCTCATCGGCTGCCTCTTTGGCTACTTCACCCAGAAGGCCGCCCCCGCTTGGGTCTTCCCTCTTCTCGCTACCGGATTCCTCGGCGGCTTCACCACCTTTTCCACCTTTGCCAAGGACACCCACACGATGTGGAGCGGCGGCCTCACCACCTTCGCCATCGCCCAGATTGTGCTCTCAGTCCTGCTCGGCCTCGCTGCCGTCGCCGCCGGCATCAAGCTCACCTATTCTACTTAAAGCGATTTCCGCATCTTCACATGCGGGATTCCGATTTCCTCAAAGATGCCACCCTCCCGCGCATAACCCAGCGCCTCGTAGAATCCCGCCACTTCCTCACGCGAGTTCAGCTCCAGCTCGGGAACCCCCTCCTTACGCAACACATTATGAACCTCCAGCATGATCGCTCGCCCGATCCCCCTGCCCCGGAGTTTCTCAGCCACCGCGATCTGGCGCAGCTTCATCCCGCCCGATTTCATCCGTCGCGCCACCGCACAAGCCATCGCCTTTTCTCCTAAGAAGAGTCCAAAGTGACGCTCAAGCTGCTCCCACCTCAAATCATCCGCCGTCCACGCCAGCCCCAGCGGCTCCCGCAGCGCCAAGAATCTTAAATCCAGCAGCGCCTCATATTCCGGCGTCGCCACCCGGCACTCCCTGAACTCTCCCAGCTCATTATCCTTCAGCCGCCGCTCCACAAAGCCCTCCGCGATCACCCGCATCACGGCTCCCGCCCCTCGCATCGACACAAAAAGCCCACGCGGCTGACCCAGCACCCGCATGTGCAGCTGCGTGTTCATCCCCCCGTGCCCCAGCGCGAAGAGCGATGTCACCTCTTCTCCCACCTCCAGATTCGACGCCTTGGACATCAGCAAATGCCGCTGCCCATCACGAAAAGAGCGGTCCAACTTCCCGTCCAAAACCGCAATCCATTCCCGAAAATCCTCCCTCTTGACCAGCCCTTCCAACATCACCTCATTCCCCACCTCGAGATCCTTCACCTCAGAATCATCATGCCCCGGCGAAAAAGCATTCTGAGCAAGACGATCATCCGCCTTTCGCAAAAGAATGCCCAACAACCAAACAAACAAAGAACGCACCTCTCCCTTCTAACAAAAACCACACCCAACCCTCAAGACAATCAAGCAAGGGAAACAAAAAAAACAGCAAGATCCTCTGTGGTCCATCTCCCAAACCAAGCCCCAAAGCTCCCCCCTCAACCCCAAGTTTCCCATCTCTTATTTCAAATTTCGAGTTTGTTTCGCATTTCCTCATTTAAAATTTAGGATTTCCCCCATGCCTCTTTCCGCCAGTGTTCTCATCGATGGGCCCTCCGAGCTCGTCTTTGACTACGCCATCCCGGACGGCCTCCCCGTCCGCCCCGGCTGCCGCGTCCGCATCCCCCTCCGGAACCGCCCCGCCACCGGCACCGTCCTCCGCGTCGCCGAAAAGCCCCAGGGAGATTTCGCCCTCCGCTACCTCACTGACCTCGTCGACCCCGAGCCCCTCGTCACCCCCGAACTCCTCAAGCTCGCCGAGTGGATCACCTCCTACTACGGCACCCCCCTTGAGCAAGTCATCCGCGCCTTCATCCCCGCCTCCATCAGAGGAGAAAAGACCTCCGCCAAGACCGCCCGCGCCGCTCTCATCGAAAAGGCACCCACCGAAGAAGAACTCGCCACCATGGCCAAGCGCGCCAAGCGACAGCACGCCATCATCGAACTCCTCACCGGAGCCACCGAGCCCATCCCCGTCGCCCAGCTCGGCGGCAGCGCCTCCGCCTCCCTAAAAGCACTCTCCGAAAAAGGATTCATCAAGCTCATCGACCTCGAAGTCCGCCGCGACCCCGACGCAGGCGAGACCATCATCCCCACCGAGCCCTTCACCCTCAACAACGAACAAGCCGAAGCGCTCGAAGCCGTCTCCGACTCACTCATTTCCGAAAAACCCGACCCCATCCTCCTCCACGGCATCACCGGATCCGGTAAAACAGAAGTCTACCTCCAAGCCACCCAGAAGGCCCTCGATCTTGGAAAAAATGTCATCATTCTCCTCCCCGAGATCGCCCTCGCCCCCCAGACCGTCCGCCGCTTCAAGGCCCGCTTTAATCAGCTCGACGATAAAATCGCCGTCCAGCACTCCCACCTCTCCCAAGGCGAGCGCTTTGACGAATGGAACCGCATCCGCTCCGGAGAAGCCCGCATCATCATCGGCGCCCGCTCCGCCATCTTCGCCCCCCTTCGCGACCTCGGACTCATCATCGTAGACGAAGAACACGAGCCCGCCTACAAGCAAGATAACCCGCCCAAGTATCACGCCCGCGACCTCGCCGTCGTCCGCTGTCGCCTCGAAAAATGCGCCGTCCTCCTCGGCTCCGCCACTCCCTCTCTTGAGACCTACAACAACACCCTTCTCAAGAAATACCAACTCGTCAAAATGACCCAGCGGGCAGATGGCGCCACCCTCCCGCTCACCCGCGTCGTCGACATGCGCATCGAGTCCCGGAAGCAAAAAGGGCGTGACGCCATCCTCTCCGACCGCCTCCGCACCGCCATCGATGAGCGCCTCGAAAAGAGCGAACAAGTCATCCTCTTCCTAAACCGCCGCGGCTTCGCCCGCTCCCTCCAGTGCCCCCCCTGCGGCCACGCCATCGAGTGTAATCACTGCGCCATCCCCCTCACCTACCACCGCTCCGAAGAACGCCTCGTCTGCCACATCTGCGGCCACCAAGCCGTCGTCCCCCGCGTCTGCCCCGAGTGCAAAGACCCCGCCATCCGCTTCCAAGGCTACGGCACCGAAAAAGCCGAGATCATCTTAAACAAACTCTTCAAAGGCTACAAAATCGCCCGCCTCGACACAGACACCACCCGCCGCAAGAACGCCCTCCGCGACACCCTCCGCGACTTCAAGGCCAAGAAAATCCACATCCTCCTCGGCACCCAGATGATCGCCAAAGGACTCGACTTTCCAAACGTCACCCTCGTCGGCGTCCTCAATGCCGACCTCTCCCTCTACGCCCCCGACTTCCGCGCCGGAGAGCGCACCTTCCAGCTCCTCACCCAAGTCGCCGGCCGCGCTGGCCGTGGAGACCTCGCCGGAGAAGTCATCATCCAGACCTCCACCCCCCACAGCCCCAGCATCCAGTTTGCCCGGCATCATGACTTCGATGGCTTCGTCACCCAGGAGCTCGAAATGCGGAAGCAATTCTCCTACCCCCCCTACACCCACCTCGCCCTTCTATTAGCGAGATCCAGCCACGAGCGCCGCGCCGAGTTCACCCTCGAAACCCTCCACCTCAAATTAAAAGAGAACCTCCCCGAGGGCGTCATCCTAGGCGACCCCATCCCCTCCCCCCTCACAAGGTCCCATTCCCAGTTCCGCTTCCAACTCCTCCTCCGCGGACCCAACGCCCGAGTCCTCTCCCGCCACATCAAAAAGATCCTAGACGCCACCCCCACCCCAGAAGACGTCATCGTCACCAGCGACCTCGACGCCTACGACCTCGGCTGATCAATCCCACACATAGCGCTCATCCCACTTCTCACCATGACGCCGAAGAAGCTCTCGGTATTCTTCCTTAAAGGTGATCTTCCGATGATGCCCTTCCTGATTCTCGACGTATCTCGAAACGGTTTCCACCTGAGACTCGGAAACCGAAAAACAACCATAACCGGACTGCCACGCAAAATCCCCCTGGCCTTTTTCATCCTTTGCCCAAAGCGTGCTATTGCGCTTCACCTCTTTAACAAAATCAGCTACCGCCACGGTTCTCGAAAGAGTTGTTAAAAGGTGAACGTGATCTTCCACGCCGCTGATCTGGATGGGGAAACAGTTGAGGGAATTTGCGCAGCCTCCCAAGTAGGAGTGGAGTTCGTCACGAAAGACAGCTTCTTTAAAAAAATGAGCCCGGTTTTTTGTAGAAAACACCGTGTGGATGAGAATACGTGAGAGCGATTGGGGCATGGTGAGTTTTAAAGCGCAGCGATGGTGGACGCAACACCGTTGGTGTTGGGGAATTCTCGGGTGTATTTCCTAGGGTAGGCTCGCTGGCGCTTCGCCAACCCTAGGCTATCGACGTAAGCCCGTTGGGCTAGAATGATGAGCCTATCCTACCGGATCCAGATCAGTAGGAAACTTCGAGATGGTTTCCCAAACCGCTTCCTCATCATCGTCCTTACGATCTCGACAATGCCATGCTCGATTGAGGTGTGCAAAGACATGGCCTAAATCCACTCGAAAAGCTTCTTCGCAACATTCATCGTCTTTAGCAATTTTCCTGATCAAATTCTCCAAGTGCTCTTTTGCATCAGTCAGCTCATATAGAAACCTTGAAAAGCTCACTGGATCTCCTTCTGCATTTATCATAATTTTCAAAGTTTTTAATGATCATTCGAGTCGCTAGTCAAGTTTCGACCCTCCCCCAAGATTCGGGTCGAGGGGGAAATCCTAATTTCTAAATCTTGAAACTCTCAACAAATTCAAAATAGGAAAGCTCGAAACTTGAAACGAAGAGGACACAGAGCCAAGGAAAGAAGCCATCAAGAGCCCACCACTCACCTCAACCAAGATTCGTGAACATTCGTGCGATTCGTGGTTCCAAAAACCCACAAACCCTTCCCAAAATTTTCGTTGTTTTCGTAAGTTTCGTGGTTGGTCACCCCCCCTCAACCAAGCATCCCATTCATCCCATTCATCTGCGGTTCACCTCTCTCCATCGCCAAGTTTGCCCCTTCCCCTCTCACTTCTTCTTTACCCCCGTAGTGGACAACGAAAAAAGCACCCTCAGGAACTCCGACCTCCCAGTCGGCAGCTCATGTGCGTCCACTACGCTTGAGGCCCTTCTCATCAGAAGCCTGAAGATCAATTTCCCCAACCCTCCTCAGACAAAACCTCTCTCACTCAACGCCCTCTCTTGTCATACAATTTCTGAGATTTATTCCTGACCACACAATTTCCATTGCCTCGAGAGGCTCTCTCAGTAGTTTGGCCGATACATTTCCTTATGCCTGAATTGATTACACCCATCCTCGGTCTTGTCGGCCTCGCCTTCGCCTTCCTCATCCTTCGAAATATTGTCAGCCGTGATGGCGGTGAAGGTGTTGTCGCTAACATCGCTGAAAAGATTCACCGCGGGGCGATGGTCTTTATGAAGCGTGAGTTCCGGCTCATTTCCTACTTCGCGATCGTGATCGGCTTGGCCATTTTCATGTTCCAGGATCAATCCTTCGCAAAGCCTCAGGCCTTCGCCTTTTTCCTCGGCTGTCTCGCTTCCTCAGCCTCCGGCTTTATCGGGATGTATACCGCGACTAAGGCAAACGTCCGCACCGCGCTTGCTGCTAAGAATAAAGGCGCAGCGGAAGCTCTCACCGTGGCCTTTTTCGGCGGGTCGGTGATGGGACTCACGGTGGCGTCCATGGGCCTGATCGGGCTCGGCGGGCTTTTTGCTTATTTCAACTCTGACCCTATCCACCTCGCGGAGATTCTCGAAGGCTTCGCAATGGGCGCTTCGCTGGTGGCTCTCTTCTACCGTGTCGGTGGTGGCATTTTCACGAAGGCCGCCGATGTCGGCGCTGACCTCGTGGGAAAAGTAGAAGCAGGCATTCCTGAAGACGACCCCCGCAACCCGGGCGTGATCGCAGACAACGTGGGAGACAATGTGGGCGACGTCGCCGGCATGGGCTCCGACATTTTCGAATCCTACTGCGGAGCGCAGATCGCGACCATCGCGATCGGAGCCTCGCTCGGCGCTCGCCTTGCGGAGTCCAGCACCGGAGTGGCTGCTGACATGATTGCCAAACTGGGAGCGACAGAAGATCCCTCGATCCTTCTTCAGCTTCCTCTCATTCTCACCACCGTCGGCCTGATCTGCTCTATCTTGGGTATCTTCCTCGTCCGCACGCTGTCTGATAAAGACCCAGCCAAGGCTCTCCGCTACGGCACGATTGGCTCCGCGATCCTCTTCGTCATTGCGACCTTTCTTACGAGTTCCTCGCTGGGGCTTTCTTCCAATGTCGCCTTCTCTGTTCTCGCGGGAGCAGTGGGTGGCATCATCATCGGACTGGTGACCGAGCACTACACCGGTGGCGCGCCGGTGCGCGAGATCGCACGTCAGGGCGAGACTGGAGTGGCGACGCTCATGATCTGCGGCCTCGGCGTAGGACTCAAATCTGTGGTCATCCCGATGCTCACCATCGCAGCCACCATTTTTATCTCTTATGAATTCTCCGGACTCTACGGCGTGGGACTCGCCGCGGTCGGCATGCTCGGCACGGTGGGAATCACGATGGCGATCGATGCTTACGGCCCGGTGGCAGACAATGCCGGTGGCATTGCTGAAATGGCCAAGATGGGCCCCGAGACGCGCACGATCACGGATGGTCTCGATGCCGTGGGCAACACCACGGCCGCGATTGGTAAGGGCTTCGCGATCGGAGCTGCTGGCCTCGCCGCGCTCGCTCTCATCACCGCCTTTATCCAGAAGACGCAGATCTCACTCGACCTCGCCGATCCTGATTCCCTCCGCCTCTTCTTCGTGGGCCTGATGATCGGTGGAGCAGTCCCCTTCCTGAATGGTGCGATCACGATGAATGCCGTGGGTGAAGCCGCCTTCGAGATGATCACCGAGATCCGCCGCCAGTTCCGCGAGATCCCCGGCCTCCTCGAAGGAAAAGCCGAGCCCGAGACGGATAAATGCATCGACATCGCCACCGCAGCCGCGACTCGCCGCATGATCGGGCCCGCCCTCCTCGCGGTGGGCACCCCGCTTGTGGTAGGATTCGGTTTCGAATTCATCGGCGCGGAAGGAACTCAAAGTGGCGCGAAAGCTCTCGCGGGAACTCTTTGCGGAGCGCTTCTCGGCTGTGTCCTTCTCGCCCTCATGATGTCCAATGCCGGTGGAGCCTGGGACAACGCCAAGAAGTATGTCGAAGAAGGCAACCACGGTGGAAAGGGATCAGACACCCACACTGCCACCGTCGTAGGAGACACCGTAGGTGACCCGCTCAAGGACACCTCCGGCCCCTCGATGAACATCGTCATCAACGTCATGGCCATCGTCAGCCTCGTCATCGCCGGGCTTCTCTAAGTAGACTGAGATCAGCAGGCTTGTTTCAATCCCCCCCCATGAAACTTCTCCTCATCCTCCTCACGAGCGTCTTGCTCTCTGCCTGCAGTAGCACCTCGGTGCAATCATCGCAGGAGCGAGAGCTCGCCTCCTTTTTCAGAAACGACCCGAAGCAGCAGCGCTCCGAGATGATCTATGATCGCCGGATCGCACAAGTGGCCCGCGCTAAGGCAAACGACATGGCGCAGCGCGGTTACTTTGCCCATGTTGACCCTGACGGCAATGGCGCGAACTTCCTCATCAGCAAAACCGGCTACCGCCTTCCTGCAAACTATCTTCCTCCCCGGAGCGCGAACTATGTCGAGTCACTCGCGGGCGGTCACGACACCGCGGAAGAAACCTACCGCCAGTTCCTGACCTCGGCCTCGCACCGTCGTCACCTCTTGGCAGAGCACCCCGTCTATACCGCGCAGACCAGAATCGGCGTGGGCTACGCGAATGTCCCCGGCTCAAAAGTGGTCCACTACTGGGTTGTGATGACTGCTCCTCCGAGCGGCACGAAATAAAAGGCGCCCTTTTAGAGCGCCAGCAGCTTCTCAGGCACGGCCTTCTTCCTCCGGCTGCGAGCCACGAGGAATCCGCCAATCACACCGCCGAGGTGCCCCTCCCAACTGATGTTCGCAGTGCGCACTGACTCGGTAGGCAGCATCGTCCAGAGCGCTCCCCCGAAGAAGATCACCACCAGCACGGCGAGGAGAATGGTCCGTGGTGTCTTTTGATAAAAGCCGGACGCGATCAAAAAGCCGAAGTATCCAAAGACCACCGAGCTCGCTCCGATATGCACCGAGTCCGCTGCCCCAATCACCCACACAATCACTCCCGCCACCAATGCGGAAACGGCGGAGACGATGAGAAGATCACGCCATCCTGACATCAGGAGAGCCGCTCCTAGAATCAAAAGCGCAACCGAGTTACTCAACAAGTGCGCCCAGCCCGCGTGGAGAAAGGGAGCAAAAAGAATCCCATCCAGTCCGGAAGGATCTCTCGGTTGAATCCCAGCCATCTCAAGGCGGCTCCCCATAAATAGGCTATCAAACAGCTCGATAAGCCACAGGAACGCGATGACAATTCCGTAGCTACGAAGCCGGCCCCAATAAGGCGAGCGTCGTTTCGTCAAGGGGTCGATGTTCGGAATCGAATCGCTCATTCAAGAGAAAGCTTACTCTGAGAGAGCACCTGCATCACGCCCGATTTTACTCTTTTAAAGAAAGCGCATATTCGACTTCGTCCCCTGCTGCTGAGTCAGGATCGAAGTCGAAATCGGCCCTTTTTTTATCATTTTTAAAAATTTTACCTTTATTTACACTCAAGGAAAGTGTAGCTTTGAATGATGTTCACCAGACTACTCACCTTTGCTGCTTTGGCTACCCTCCAAGCAACGGCAGCGGAAAACATCGGTTGGACGAGGACGATTGATTCCAACATCGACTTCACTATTTTTGTAGACCCTCCCAATTCTGGTTTTTTTGAGTTTGGGGATGAGGTGAATCTTTTCTTCTCAGCTCTCATCGCGGATCAAGGTGGTCCCGCCGTCATCGCGACACACTCTGAATCCAGCCTCCCCTCTTACAGAGCAGGAGACTACATCAGTGTCGAATATAACTTTGATCACATCTTCACGGACGCGATCCTGCCAATCGACCAAGCATGGCAATGGGCAGATTACCAGATCGAGGTCTTTGGTGGAGACGCGGTCATCAATGCAGACGACGCAACCTACCAGGTGAACAATAACCCGAGCTCTAATTTTTCGATCATTGGTAACGATAGCAATTCGCTCACGCTAAACTCACAACACCCCAGTGGATCCGGAGGAAACTTCAATGGTTCTTTATCCATCACCGGCGATTACACTGGGATCCGCTTTACGCAAATGTTCAACTCCGATGCGCAGAATAGCTTCTTTGATAGCGCGACCTCTGTGGGCCTGACCGGTATTAATAGCACCGTGGCCCTCCCAGAACCATCTACCGGTCTTCTTGTTATGCTAGGTTCCCTTCCTCTTCTCCGTAGAAGACGCTAATGACGACCTAAGTTGCCAGTGATTATCACTTTTTTAGCAGGTCAGACTGCGCCATTAAACCTAACTGCGGCGCAGGAACCTCCACACTCGTGGTCGGATCCTGATCGGCATTCCACATCACCTGCTGGTTCTTCTTCACCATGTAACTCGCTGAACCCAGTGAGCAGAGGGAGACCATCATCGCAAAAGGCATCATCACCTTTGGAAAACTGACCTTCGGAAGCTTTAAGCGAACCAAAATAGCGCTCGTTAGGAAAAATGCCACAAGCACGGAAGCGGTCAGCAAAATTTTTCCGAGGCTTCCAGGACAAATTTCTCCGTGAATCGACCCGCAAAGAAAAAGAAGGACACTCGTCGACCCCAAGAACATCACCAGCAGCAGCACCAAGGGCCGGAAGAGATCAATCTCATTTCGTGGACGCATCATCTTCTGGGGCGCTAGGGTCATCGCCTTCACCCGACGCTTCGCTCGCTCATCGGTCTCCACTAATTCTGCATAAATCACTGCAGCACGCCTTTCGGCATAAAGCCCCATGGCTCTGGTGGTGTCGCCAACAGATTCACTCATCACCGTGGCGTAACAAGAAGGTTCCAACTTACCATTCAGGAGCTCCTGACCGGATTGAAAGTATGCTTTTTGATAAAGAGTTTTCATCGAATTCTAAGGGTAAAGGTAAAGGAGCCAAAGAGCGCCAAGAGCATAGAGACAGAGGCCTCGGGAACAGAATGGGGGGACAAGAGATAACGCCCCTGATACTCCCCCACTCCATCAAGCGAATAGCTCATTAGCCCGTCTGCATGGAGTTGGACAAAAGTGCCCTCTTCGTAACCGAAATCAGCCAGATAAACCGCGAAATCAACTCCCTCTAACTCACCAGCAGAAAAATAGAGGGCGGGAAAACCCACTGCAGGATCGTCAAACGAAGAGTAAGTTTGCTCATCAAAGGTGAGCGAGAGAGTGAAGGCCGGATCCAGTTCCTCGAATCCAATCTTTTCCTCTCCAACTCCCTGAATCCGTGATGAATCCACCTCAACCAAGCCTGGGAAAAGCTGATTCATGAAACGACTCTTCCCATCATTGGGAGCTGTTTCAATGCTCAGCGCAATTTCCCAAATCAGAGTCTGAGCTGCGGCTGGCACACTGACGCAGCAGAAGACTAAGAGGATAAATTTCATCTGTTAAAGTGACTTAGATTTTTCTTTAGCGGTTTCTGCGGAAAAGAAGCAAGCCAAGCGCTCCAGACATCAGCATCACAGCACTTGGCTCAGGAACAGCTCCGGTCGACGCCACCGCTCCGGCAGAAACCTCCCGCTGCAGCTTCATGACGAGAGCATTCTCCACATCACCGAAGTCCAGCGCCGCCTGCGTGAAGGCATCGACTCCCCCAGCAGAACCGCCGATCACGTTGTCCGTGTAATACTGCTCAAGCGCACCTCCGGCATTTCCAATCGGAAGACCATTGATCATATCAACCCCATTGCTCAACGCCGCGTCACGAGAAGCTCTCACATTCGCCGCACGATCCGTGTTATCAGGTGGCGTATTGTTATCGGTTCCGTCTCCTGACACATCGATGATTTGCGCGATACTCTCGAAGCCATTCGCAGCGCCACCAGTCTCACTGCCAAAAAGCCCGGCCCCGTAATCAACTCCCGATCCAATCGCAGTCATCCCCGAAAAGGGACGAGCTGTTTGACTGAGACTATCCGCGAAGCGATTCGCAGATTCAGCGCCATCGATCAGCATCCAATCCACTCCGATCTGCTGATCGCTTGCACCTGACCAGAAGACAACCGAAGCCGCGATGCTTCCGTTTTCTCCAGATTGGATGGCATCGATCACTGATGAATTTCGGAATGCTCGCTGGTAGCCATCCATCATGAGCGAATACTCAGTGGAGTCCACGCTTCCGGACACGTCAACAAGCAGCATCAGCTCCGTATCAACAGATATCCCATAACTCATATTCATCGCGGCGATTACCGGAAGACTAATTTTATAAGGGTGTTTTTGTATTTTTATCATAACCCCCATCTAAGAGCTTTTCGCGTGCCACCCCGATAAAAACACAGCTTGAAATATCTCAACCCCTTCAAAATGAACAAGTTAATAAAAAACCTCCGAGATTCACACCAACTTACCCCCTACTAAAAATCCCGTAAATTTAACCGTCCCACACAATGCATCCGGTAAAAATTACAGGATTCACAAAGTGCACGCCAATCGACTCGTCACACACCCATTCATTCGATAGCATCATCAGCGATGTCAGACCCTACATCTCCAGATTCCAATAGAAGTTCCCGGAGCCGCTTCCGCTTCTTCCCTCGGAATTTCAATGACGGCTCTTTAATCTACGCCTGTTTAATCTTAGCCTCTATTGCAGGCATCATCGTCATCGGCCTGAGTTTATATAAGAGTAACCTCTCACAAAAAAAAGAGGCTCTGAATGCCGAAATCAACAAAGACTGGATCGAGAATCTCGTTCCCACCCAAGCCGATCTCATCGATGCCCTCTTACAGGATGTTAACCCGAACAGAACTCTTGTTCTCTTCGAAAACGGCACCGTCGTCATCGTCGCCGAGCCATCAGAAGACCCCCAAAATGAGGCCATTGAGATTCTCAAAAAGAATGCCGACCCAGGGTCCATCTTTGCTGTCAATAAGGTGGGAGAAGATTATGCGATTCGATTTAAGGGGCCCGTGTTCACTCGCCTCTCAGGCAGCAGCGTCACCTCTGAATCAGACCAGATTCGAAAAAACTGGCAGCAGTATTTAAGCGCCGATGAGCGCAAAAAGATCGAGGCGACGAAAGATGATCCTGATCATCCCACGCAAGTCGGCTTGATTGCTCGCTCTTTCCTCCTTCGAGATCTGGAAAATTTGAACGTCAGTAAGATCCTCAAAGCTCGGCCAAGCTCAGAGGAATAACTTTCTCAAGACCTCCTCCAAGGCAGAAGGGCGCAGTGGCTTCGCAAGAAAGTCATTCATCCCTGATGCCAAGCAAAGCTCCCGATCCTCTTCAAGCGCGCTCGCGGTCACGGCAACGATCGGAATCAAAGCCACGTGCTCACCAGCCTCGCCTGCACGAATCAGCTCTGCCGCCGCCACCCCATCCATCTCCGGCATATGTCGGTCCATGAGAACCGCATCAAATTTCACATCGCCACGAAGGAGCGCAAGAACCTCGGTGCCAGTGGTCGCTACTTGAGAAGCATGCCCCAGCTTCTTGAGCATGATCGTCAACAAGCGTGAGTTGATCGAGTTATCCTCTGCTATCAGAATAAACTTCCCTGTTTTCATCTCACCTTGATCAGCGACCACCTTTTCGGTCTCACCCTCGCCTCCTGCGTGATCTCCCCTCACAAGGGGCAAAGAGAACAAAAATGTGGCCCCCTTATTCAATTCTCCATGGGCCTCAATATTCCCATCCATCGCTTGAGCCAGATTCCGGCAAATTGCCAAGCCCAAGCCCGTTCCGCCAAACTTCCGGGTCGTCGCCGCATCTGCCTGTGAGAAGGCCTCAAAAAGAAGATAAGAATTGGCCTCCTCAAACCCAATTCCAGAATCCACCACTGAAATCTCCAGCTGCTCTCCTTGTGCTCTTGCTTTGATCCGAACAAAACCTTCTTTCGTGAATTTCACGGCATTCGAGACCAGGTTAAGCACCACCTGTCGGACTCTGAACAGATCTCCCTTGATGACTTTCGGGAGTTTCGCGTCAATTTCCAGAGTCACCTCTAATTTCTTCTCGATCGCCGCTTGGGAAGTGATCTCAATGACCTCTTTCATCATCGCCTCCAGATCAAAATTCTTATTTTCAATCACCATTTGGCCACTCTCAATCTTGGAAAAATCAAGGAGGTCATTGATAATATGAATTAAAATTTCTCCGCTGCTTTTGACCAATTCCAGGTGTCTCCGTTGCTCCTCGCTTAAATCGCTTCCGAGCACTACTTCCGTAAATCCAAGCACCCCGTTCAACGGGGTTCTAATCTCATGACTCATGCTCGCGAGAAAAAGAGACTTCGCTTGATTCGCCCGTGTCGCCTCGTCACGCGCCACCCTGAGCGCAGAGATGTTACGCCGCCGCTGGCTGATATCTCTGACCACTCCATTAATGATCATTTTTTTTCCCACCCAGACTCGGCTTCCCACGATCTCTGCAGGAAACAATGAGCCATCTGATCTTACTAAACCCGCTTCGTAGCGGCAGTAGCCTGTCTTAACGACTTCTCTAAAGGAATTTCGTGCAAGCAATCGATCTTTCTCCGCAAACAAGCGAGTTACTCCCTTTCCTTGAAGCTGAGATCTCGCAAATCCCAACATTCTCAAGACCGCATCATTCGCTTCCATCATGCGACCTCGCCCATCGAGAAGGACAATCCCATCCATCGATGCGTGAAAGATCGCGCCGAAAAGCTGCTCTTGCTCTTCCAGCTCACTCCCCTTCTGCACCACCTCGTCAGCAAGGCGCCGGTTCGCCTCGTAGAGTTCCAGACTCTTATGCTCCAGCAAGTGCTCTGCCTCACGACGAGCCGCCCGCTCGCGCTCAAACCGCTTCTTCCACTTATCTGAATCGTCCACCTAAATTTTTGTTATAGCTGAATGGAAAACTTCTCTCTCCCATCATCAAGGGCTTCCCTCTCAATGGTGGCTTCCCGCTTAAAATACGTAAGGGAACCCTTGATCAGCCCTTCACATAAATCCTCCAAATGCCGCCCCGAGGAATAATACATCACCAAATGATCATCAGTTTTTCGATCGCACTCAAATTTTGGAAGCTCTGCATCAGGATAGAGTTTTTTCACTTCCACATGAATGTAGCGCTCCACCCCTTCCAGAAAATCTAAGGGATGTTCGACTCCCACTGCGAACTCTGGATGCCCCGCGATCAGCACTCCGAAGAGATGCTCACCAAAAGCAATCAACAACCCGGAGACCTCAATTCCCGTCTTCGTGCTCAGCGCAGTCACTAAGGCAACAGCCTCTTGATGATCGTAAGTCCCCACCGCGGTGTAAGCCCCACCAGATTCAAGCTCAGATTCATCAATGATGGAGTCCACCATATCCAATCCCCACTTCTCTTCGACCAACTCCAAAAACGTCGTAAATACGATTCCTTTCATTCCTTTTGATTCATTATAAATTGTGCCGCTTCAGCTTATTGTAAACTGACTTCTCTGTCACCCCGAGCCTTCGAGCGGCCTCTGCTTTGTTTCCTCCACACAATTCAAGAGTTTGAATCAGGGCTTCTTTTTCCAATTTTGCAAGCGAGACCCCTCCGAGCCCCTTCAGGGTGAGATCACTCTGGTCTCCCTCTCGGGTGATTTCAGTCGGAAGATCCTTTTCCTCAATGACCCCTTCCGAACAAAAGGCCGAGGCTCTCTCTAGGACATTCTCAAGCTGCCTGATATTTCCCGGCCAGTCGTAGGTCTGGAGAAGGCGTAAGGCGCCCTTAGAAAGGCGGGCTTTGCTCTTCTGTCGCTGCGCAATCTTCTTCAATAACTCGGCACAGAGAGGCTCGATTTCTTCGCTCCTTTCCCTCAAAGGAGGAAGTTCAAAAGGAATCACGCTCAGACGATAGTAGAGATCACTCCGAAACGATCCCTCTTCAATCTGCTGCTCAAAATCAATATTCGTCGCGGCGATGATTCTCACATCAGCCGTGAGCGTCGTCTCACCACCGACTCGCTGGAACTCACGATCCTGTAAAACACTCAGAAGCTTAGGCTGCAGATCGAGCGGAAGGTCTCCGATCTCATCCAGAAACAACGTGCCGCCCTGCGCAGCTTCGATCTTTCCAATCCGGCGCTTGGTCGCTCCAGTAAAAGCGCCCTTCTCATGACCAAAGAGTTCGCTCTCCAGAAGCTCTCTCGGAATCGCGGGACAACTGACCGGCACGAAGGGCTTCTCGGATCGATCTCCATGACTGTGAATGGTGCGCGCCAAAACCCCCTTACCAACTCCGCTTTCCCCTGTGATCAAAACCGTGGAATCGATATTAGCCACCTTCTTGGCCTGCTCAAAAACTTGCTGCATTTGAGAACTCGCTGCCACCATTTCCACCTTGGCTCCTCCACCTCCAATTGCCTCGCGAAGCTCCTCGTTCTCGCGCTCTGCTCGGCTCAATCGGCGGGCATTAAGAAGCACCGCGATCAGTTCATCGGGATCAAAAGGCTTCGTAATATAATCGATCGCCCCCAGCTTCATCGCTCTCACAACATCGCTCGGGTCATCTACGGAGGAGAGCACCACGACTGGAATCTTAGGCCATTTCTCGGCGAGGTGCTCAAGACAGGCGAATCCATCCATCCCCGGCATTCTAAGATCGAGCACGAGCACTTCTGTCCGGTCGGAAATCAGCCCAAGTCCCATCTCTCCATCTTCCGCCAGCACAACCTCAAATCCGGCTCTCTCGCCATGATAAGCGAGCAAGCGACGAATCGTTGCATCGTCATCCACGATCACCAATTCGGATTTTCTTCCAGCCATTATCAAAATCCTACGGTGACAGATGATGAAGCCAACGCTAAAAGTCAGACATGATCGATCCTACTCAACTTTCCTCCATCGCCGCAGGCGCGCCCGACCTCATTCTGCAAATTCTTGCTGACTTTCATCAAGAGTCTCAAGAGAGATTGAAAAACCTCTCCGGAACCCTCTCAAACAAAAACTTGCAGGCCTCCGGCGATCTTCTCCACCAACTCTCTGGTTCCTCTGGAACTCTGGGACTTAGCCATTTCCATCAACAATCCAAGGCATTCGAAGCACAATGCCTCGAATGTAAGCACCCAGGAAATATCGTAGAAGGCCTTAGCACCCTCCTAGACGAATCTGTAGATCGGGCACGCCAGTTTCTTGAACTCGCGTAGTTCCACTCTCAAGATCACCCCTTTTCCGCCACTCAGTTGCTTAGAAAACAGCTGACCATTCAACTGCTTGGCATTTTCCCAACTCCCCCCTAGCCTATCTCCATGCTCTCTGTCCTTATCGTAGAAGATGAACCCGCCATCGCGGACACCCTCATCTATGCTTTGAGGACGGAAAACTTCGCGGTGACCCATGTCGCGACCGGAGGCGAGGCTTTGGCGCACTTTGATCGTCACGCCCCGGACTTTGTCGTGCTCGACATCGGACTTCCTGATTTCACGGGCTTTGATGTCTGCCGCACGATCCGGCAGACTTCGCAGGTGCCGATTCTTTTCCTTACCGCTCGGAGCTCGGAGATTGATCAAGTCCTCGGGTTGGAGCTAGGGGCGGATGATTATGTCACGAAGCCCTTTTCGCCAAGGGCGGTGGTGGCACGGGTGCGTGCAATCCTCCGGCGTGGAGGTGCAGTTGAAAAAGAAGAGTCCTCCGAGTTACTCGCGCACTGTGAAGAAACGATGATGATTCACTGCTGCGGGCAAGCGCTCGATCTCACTGCGCATGAGTATAAAATACTCGCTATTTTACTAAAGCAACCCGGCCGCGTCTTCACCCGCGAGCAGCTGCTGGAGCAGGCTTGGGATGATCCCGGATCAGCGATGGACCGGACGATCGACGCGCATATCAAGACCCTGCGCGCGAAACTCCGAGAGGCTTCCGAGGAAGCGGCAGAAACAATTCAAACGCGCCGTGGCCTCGGCTACGCTCTGGTCTTCTAGATGAGACTGACTCGAGTTGTCCTTTTCTTCGTGGCCCTCATCATGGGCCTCGGATTCTACCGTCTTGTCGATTACCTGCTGGAGGATCTCGAGTTCCAGACCTTCCAAGCGACCGAGGAATCGATGGTCGACTCCGCCCAGCTTCTCGCCGCGATGGTGGAGACGAACTGGGAAGACCCGATGACCTTAGAGAAGGTTTTCACCGACGCACGCGAGCGGGATTTTGAGGCCCAGATTTTTCAAAAGATGAAGACAGAGGTCGGGCTCGATGCCTATCTCACGGATGCGAAAGGCATTGTTATTTTCGATTCGGGGAATCCGGAAAACAGGGGAAAGAGTTTTCTAAAATGGCGCGACGTCAAGAAGACGCTCGGAGGCGAATACGGCACGCGCTCGACCCGCGCAAATGAGCATGAGCCAGATTCCTCGGTGATGTTTATTGGCGCTCCTATTTACCAAAGTGAAGAAATTGTAGGATGCCTCAGTGTCTATAAGTCTCAGCAGGATGTCATCCCATTCGTGCAAGCACGGCGGAAGCAAATCATCCAGTCGGTCGTATTGATCGGACTGGGAATTCTCGCGCTCATCGCGGCAGTCTTTGTGTGGCTTTTCCGCCCCGTCGGTCAGCTCACCGACTACGCCCGTGCAATCACGCGAGGCGAGCGGAGATCTCGCCCAAATGTCGGCGTCGGCCGCGAGGTCAACACCCTCGCCAATGCCCTCCACGATATGCGAGAGACGCTTGAAGGGCGGGAACAAGCCGATCAATACGTTCAAACCCTCACCCACGAATTGAAGTCCCCTCTCGCTGCGATCCAAGGAGCAGCCGAACTTCTTAATGAGGACATGCCAGCCAAAGATCGTGCTCGTTTTTTAGAAAACATCCGGAGCCAGACCGCGCGCTGCGAGCGACTGACACACCGGCTTCTGGAACTCTCCGCGGTGGAAGCGCAGACTCATCTAGAGGTGTCGCATGAGTTTGATTTTGTAGCGCGCTGCTTGCAAAGCATCGAGGCACTAAAGCCCCTCGCGGAGACACATGAGGTAGAACTCAAGGCCGAACTACCAAAGCAGCAGCCTTATCGAGGAAATGAACTTCTCTTGGGCTCGGCGCTGAATCATGTCATCGAAAATGCGGTGCAATTTTCGCCCGATGGCGGCACCGTGCTCTTTGAGATGAAGACCACCACTGATGAGCTCGTCATTTCTATCAAAGACAACGGCCCCGGGATCCCCGACTTCGCAGCAGAGCGCGCCTTTGAGCGATTCTACTCCTATCGCCCCGAGCATCAGAATGCCCATAAGGGTAACGGACTCGGCCTCGCCTTCGTGCGAGAAGTTGCCGAGCTGCACCACGGGAGCGCCGAGATCGCGACTCACCCGGATGGCGGCACCATCGCGAAGCTCCGCTTCCCGATCCCGGCGAAAGATTAAGGAAGATTTCTCCTAATCTTCACATTGGGATCATCAAGTCTTCATACAAGCGGATGATGGTGATGCTGTCATGAAGCCCAACCTACTCGCTATCGCGCTCTCTGGATTCCTCGCTGCTCTTGCAGGAGCCAGCGAACAGTCACCCTACTTCCAAATCCACGGAGATCAGCAGATCGACTCCTTCCCGCTCAAGTCATCGCACTCAGAGGTGGCCATCACCGGACCCATCGCGCAAGTCACTCTGACTCAGACTTACAGCAACGAGGGCGACGCCCCCATCGATGCCACTTACCTCTTCCCCGCTTCCACGAAGGCCGCTGTCCACGGAATGACAATGACCATCGGCGAGCGCACGATCACCGCAAAAATTCAGGAGAAGGAAGAAGCACGGCGCATTTTTGAAAAAGCAAAACGCGAAAAGAAAACCGCGAGCCTTCTTGAACAAGCAAAGCCCAACCTCTTCTCGATGGAGGTCGCGCAGATCCTCCCCGGTGACAAACTCACGCTCACGCTGAACTACAGCGAAACTCTCGTCCCAAATTCGAGTATTTACGAGCTCGTCATCCCTACGGCCATCGGCCCCCGCTTTCACGAGGGCTCAGCCACCACCAAGATCACAACGAACCCATTTCTGAATGAAAAAGAGCCCAGCGCCGCGCGATTCTCGGTCAATGTGAAGCTCAACAGCCCCCTCCCGCTCAAGTCACTGGTCAGCCCCACTCACCCCAAGGCATCCGTCGACTTCATCAGTAAAACAGAAGCCCGTCTCGCACTCTCATCCGCGCAACCTGATCGCGACTTCATCATCCGCTACCAGCTCGCCGGACAGAAAATCCACTCGGGCCTCCTCAGCGATTCTGGCGATGAAAACACCTTCCTTCTTCAACTCGAACCTCCTGCTGAAGTGAATGACGGCGACATCCCGGAGCGCGATTTCATCTTCGTCGTTGATGTCTCTGGTTCAATGACCGGCTTCCCTCTCAATCTCGCAAAGGACCTCTTCGAGCAACTCACCATCCAACTGCGGCCCACTGATCGCTTCAATATGCTCCTTTTCGCAGGAGCGAATGAAATCCTCTCCCCCCAATCCCTCCCAGCGACGAGCCAGAATATCAAGCGAGCGATTCGCTTTCTTCAGAAAAATCACGGAGGTGGCGGAACGCGCCTTCTCAACGCACTCGATCAGGCTCTCGACCTCCCTCACGACCGCGACCACGCCCGCTCGCTCGTCCTCATCACGGATGGATTCATTTCTGCGGAAGCTGACGTCTTTTCCCTGATCAAAAAGAAGGCCAGTGGCACGAACATCTTCCCTCTAGGGGTCGGATCCAGCGTCAATCGCCACCTCATCGAAGGTCTCAGCCACTTTGCGGGGCGTGATCACTTCATCGTGACCCATTCCAGCGAAAGCAGCGAGGCCATCGACCGCTTCCGCAGCGTCATTTCCTCACCCGTCTTGACGAACATCCAGATCACTTCGGAAGACCTCACTCTCACCGATCTCCAGCCCTCGCGTCAGCCCGACCTCTTCGCCGGACAACCTCTCTCGCTCACGGGAAAATGGACGGGGACCAAAGAGGGAACGATCACCCTCACAGGCACCACCGGAAGTGGCAGAAAAGTCAGGAAGAGCATGAAGATCACTCCTGATCAGAAAAACAGCACTCTTCCCACGCTCCATGCCCGGGCCAAAGTGCGGGAGCTTGCCGACTTCGCCAGCGTGACCGGACAAAAATCCGTGAAAAAAGAAGTCATCCAACTCGGGTTAAAGTATCATCTCCTCACTCCCTTCACCTCCTTCGTCGCCGTCTCGGAAGAGCCACGTCAGCATAAAAATGGCAGTGTCCCCGTCACCCAAGCGCAGCCTCTTCCGCACGGTGTTAGCAATAGCGCGACAAGTTCTAGCGGCTCAGTCCCAGAACCTGCGACGAGCCTTCTGATGGTCATCGTAGGACTCTTCGCCGTGACCCTCCGCATTCGCTCTTAAAATCACAGTCATGCTGGATAGAATTACTCGTCAACACATCGTCATCACGACTCTGCTCGCGATGGCCTTTCTTCCGGTGATTTCTTGGTTTATCCAGCGTCTCGGCAATGGCAGCGGCGAGCCGATGGGCTTTATCCCCCTCACCATCGCGCTCATTCTGGCCTTCCGAGCGAGGAATCCCACCAACCTTCGGCTCGCGGAGATCTCCCTCCTCCTTTATGGCATCGGGATTTTCTTCCTGCCGCCACTTTTACGAAGTCTCCCCGCTCTCGCCACGATCGCCTTCCTCACCGGGATGCATCGCTCGGCGGGGCAGTTTGGCCTCCTCATTCTGGCCCTCCCCATCCAAGCCTCGCTTGATTTCTTTCTCGGCTATCCCTTCCGCGTCATCACGGCCGAGGGCGCACGCTCTTTCGTGAATTTTCTGGGCTACGCGGTCGATCGCACCGGCGTGCAGCTTTCGCTCAAAGGCGTCATCGTTTCAGTAGACCCTCCCTGCAGTGGCCTGCAGATGCTCTGGGCCACCGCCTTGCTCACCGCCCTGCTGGCCGCGCTCTTCCGTCTCAACTACCGCCGGACGCTCTACCTCAGTATCATCGCGCTCACCCTCTGTCTTCTCGCAAACATCCTCCGAGCGACCGCTCTCTTCTTTCCGGAATCGGGCATGATCTCTCTTCCGGGGTTTGCGCATGAAGGGATCGGCCTCCTGTTCTTCGCCGGAGCAGCGGCTCTTCTCGTCGCCTGTGCGCGTCGCATTTCGAAACGACAGCCCCGCCAGAAAATCAGCCCCAACATTTCACCTAAATTCCCCCGTCGCTTCGTGGCCCTCACCTGCGGAGTGGTCCTGACTACTCTTCTTCCAGCGCGGACTCAGACATCAGAAAGCATCACCGCTTTCCCTGAGATCACCCACTATCAAGGGCGCGCCGTGGAAGAAATCCCGCTCAGCCCGCGCGAGGAATCTTTTGCCCGCAATCTTCCCGGCACCTTGAAAACCTATCGCGTCGGCCAGGACACCCTCATCATTCGTCGACTCACCCGCGCCTCACGCATGCTTCATCCAAGCTACCACTGCCTCCGAGCCGAGGGCTTCAAAATCACAAACTCCATCATCGTGCGAGATCTGCAAGGCCGTGCCTCACTTCAGTATGAAGCACGCCTCAACGACGAACATTTTCTGGTAACCGAGCACATCCGTGATCTTTCAAACACTCACCAGTGGACGGAGGTCTCCGCCTGGTTCTGGCACGCGCTCTTTCACCCCAACTCGGGGCCTTGGGAGGCGGAGACCCTGATGCTGCCTCTTCACTAAAAGGTCACGATTTCTCCTAATCTTCACATTGGGATCATCAAGTCTTCACAAAGCGCGGGCAGGCTTTGGGCATGATCATTCTACGCACCACTGATCTGGCCCTGATCGCCGCGATTGCCTGCTTTATCTTCGTCCTGCGATCGGGCTCAGCAGAATTTTCTGCGACTCCCAGCACCTCGCTGGAATTCACCCCTACTTCTTGGAGTGAAACTCTTCCTGCAACTCCCGATGAGTCCGACCTCCCTCCTCTGACTCCTTTCTTCTAAATGCTCGCCCAACTGACAGCCCTTCTCAGAGGCGCGCCCGATGATCTCCGGGAGTGGCTCGAGAATCCCTCCCGGAGAAATATCGCGATCTGTGTCGTCACGATCATTCTCGGATTCGGCGCCTACGGACTGACTGTCGGACTCTGGCGCGCTCCGATGATGGGAGCTTATGTGGCTTTCAAAATGCCCGCGCTCATCTTCCTCACCCTCGCATGCAATGGCCTTCTCAATGGCATGCTGGCCCTGCTTCTCGGGAGCGGGCTCGGTTTTCGGCAGTCCCTTTTAGCTCAACTCCTCAGCTTCTCGGTGGCGGCACTGATCGTGGGATCTCTCTCCCCCGTTCTCTTCTTCATGGCGCTCAATGCCCCGGCTCCTGATGCCGAGAATGCCAGCACGGCCCACGCGAACTACATGGTCATCCACACCGCACTCATCGCTTATGCGGGGGTGATCGCAAATGTCCATCTCGCCCGCCTGCTGGTGGTCACGACGCCGAGCAAAGCGATCGCCGGCATGACGCTCGGCGCGTGGCTCGCGGGGAATGCCTTCATGGGCGCGCAGTTCTCCTGGATTCTCCGACCCTTCTTCGGGACGCCTTCTCTCGAGGTCGCCTTTCTCCGTGACGATCCCATGCGCGGGACCTTCTACGAAACGATCTGGCGCTCGATTGACATCATCACGGGCGGCCATCCCGTCGAGGGACTCATCTTCTCGCTCTTCGGCCTCTTCATTCTCCTCCTTCCTCTCATCAAATTCTTCACCAATCCAAATTCCATCAAATCATGAATGACCAAAATCCCACTCCGCCCGTCTTCCCTCCGAAGGAAGATTTCAGCAAAGAAACCCCGCTGGGGAAAAGCGCCTCCATCACCGAGATCTTCGAGTGCCTGCTCAAGCATCCGCACTCGCTCATCAATACGATCCGCCAGAGCGAAGGTCCCCCTGCACTGGCTGGCAAGCTCCTCCTTCTTACACTGGGGGGCTTCATCATCTTCGGGCTCACGCTCGGCTCCTTCTCCTTCGGTGACCAGCTCTGGGCCGCTCCGCTTAAGACGATCATGGGGCTACTCATCAGTGCCGTGATCTGCCTCCCGAGCCTCTACATCTTCACCGCGCTGACGGGAACTTCGCTGAAACTCCCAGAGATCGCTACCGGACTCGCCGCGACCCTCGCGCTCATCGCCGCACTCTTGCTCGGCTTCACCCCCGTGCTCTGGGTCTTCTCACAATCGACCGAGTCCCAGCCCTTCTTCGGCTTCCTCGTTCTCTTAGCGTGGCTCATCGCAGTCAGCTTTGGCACCGGAGTCTTGATCAAGATGCTCAAGCACACCCAGACCACCAAAACAGCCCCGCTGCGGATCTGGATCGGGATCTTCCTCCTCGTCACCCTCCAGATGTCGACCACCCTCCGCCCGATCATCGGGGAGTCCGATAACCTCTTCACCGGCGAGAAGCGCTTCTTCTTAGAGCACTGGGTTGAGGAAATGACTCCCAAGAGAACTTCGATGAAGGATGGGGAAGATCGCGAAGAATATCGCAGGAACGGCTGGGAAGATGAGAGCGAGTAAGCTCGTAAGAACGGGAAAGTCCCCGACCCGCTCGGCTCTGAAAAATCTTCATCAATCTGTGTTAAAAAATCCCCAACAAAGCATGGTCAAGCAGCGCGACTGCCTTCTTTTAAATCATATTCTACCAGCAACGTGCCCATTTCCGCCACCGGCCTAAAATCTGTCTGGGGGAACGACACGCCGATTCGTCATCACCCACTCAGTTACGAGATCTCACTCTACGACAGGTCTTCCATGATGAAAAAACAGCTCCTTCCAATGGGCACGGTGAGTTTGATCGTTCTTGTTGGGTTTTTCTGCTTCCAGAAGGGGCCGTTCGGAAGTCAGGAGAGTAGCCGACCTCAGCGTCTTAGGATTTTTTCAAGCTCAGCAAGATAGGACTCGAAGGCGCTTCTTCCCTCCTCGGTGAGTTCGTAAAAAGTCTGTGGTCGGCCGAGGCCTTCGATCTTTTCTGAGAGGACGAAGTCGGCTTTTTCTAAGGTCCGCAGGTGGGTGATGAGATTGCCATCGCTCATCTTGAGTTCGCTTTTTAAGTCCTGAAAAGCCCAGTGCTCGGCACGAGAAGCGAGCAGGGACATAATGCCCAGCCGCGCTTTCTCATGGATGAGCTTATCGAGCTTTGAGAGATCCATTAGGAACGCTTGTTCTCTATGAAGATGACGTAGAGTCCGTAGAGGAGATGGTAACCGCCGAAGGTGATCGCCATCAGCAAGCTGTCATCCAAGTCATTCGTGCCGGTGGGCCATCGATAAAAGCAATACAGCCCACTGACAAGAAACATGGAGCCCAAGACCCAAATAGACCTTGGCGCAAAATTCACGGTAGACATCAAAGCGACGCCATAACAGAGCATCCAAATCCAAGATAAAAGGACCGCGTCATAGGATCGCGTGGGCGCGAAGGCACCGATAAAGAAGCCAATGAGCAGCGGAGGAATGATCGCGCGCAAGCCCATCATGAGCCCGGGAGAAAAGACGGTAGTCTCCTCTCTCTTTGCCTTCAACAAGACCAAGATCGTGTTGAAGATCATGATGCTCAAGGCGACGCCATACCAAATGCTCAACCAGGTTTTCGCATAAAAGGAACTTTCAAACCAAGCGACGAG
>JALZWA010000031.1 GCA_023299815.1 Akkermansiaceae bacterium | reverse complement strand
TTCACCTGGAGCTGCTTGACGCCATCATGAGCGCAACTTGTATCCACCTTCCCTCACACGTCGAAACGTCCCTGACTTTATTAGAGGGAGATCGTGAGTTTGGAATGAAGGATCTCCTGCGGCATGATGTGAAACAGATTTCACGGATCTCGGCTTACGCGAGACCGGGTGATGAGGCACATGCCTCGCTGGCTTCGGGGAAGCAGGTAGTGACTCTTGATTTGGGGCCAAATATCGGAGCTTCCGGTGATATATTAGACCTTCGCATGGTTTTTAAATTAAAGGGTCAAGCTGGAGTCGAGTCCTCGATAAACTCTGGAGTCACGTTGAGATCAGGCATGCCTTTTATCATTCAGCGATACCGCCATGGAGAGAAGTGGAGGGTCTTGATCGTGGAGTCGGCGGTGAAGAATTTGTCCGATGATTCGTTTGGAGAGTGAAGGCCCCGTAGCAGAGGCTTCTTGACCTCGCTTGCTCGCCCCGGGAGGGGCTGGAAGAATGGAGCGCGGGGTGAAACCCCGGGACCTGATTGCGGAGGAGAGCTTCTGGTGGCCCTCCGGGGCACGTGTCGCTCGTTGGTTTTTTCCCGGGGTTTCGTTTCACTTCACCCCGCGCTATTTTCCGGCACCTCTCCGAGGTTGGGGAGGCATGTCTCTCTTTTTAGTTGGCGAGTTCAGAGATGGTGGCGGGAGTCCGGGGCTTGCGGAGAAGGACTCGTTGTTCTTCCTGTTGGTCTTTCATCTGTGAGAGGAGGGCGATTTCTTGAGTGAGTTCCTCTGCGCTGTGGGTGGGTGTGGGAGAGGCGAGGTCATCGCGGATGGCTTGGATGAGGTCGCCCTGATTCTCCAGCTCTTGGTCGAGGGCTTCTAGGGCGCTGTTGGCGCGGGAGGTTTCTTCGGCGCTTCGGACGGCGATGTATTTATGAGCGAGGGTATTGACGATCTCGGCTGCTCGGGGGTGGGTTTTGAGTTTCATCGTGATCTCGATGAAGTCGGTGCCGCGGCGTGGGTCGGCGGTGACATTTTCTTTTAGGAAAATGAGAGCTTCATCGGGTGACGAGAAATCGAGAGAGAGTTCTTTTGCAGCAAAGGCTATGGATTGGGGTCTGAGAACCTTCTCAGATGGATGTTCGAACTCTCAATTGAGGTAATGGTGGGATGAAGGTTTATGAGATGAGGGGGAGTTCGATAAGGGAAAGGCGAGCATGCTGGGATGAATCTGAATCACGGCGGTGGCTCGTGGGAGGGACTTGTCGTAAAGATCCCATCCAATCCAGATGCCGACAGGGAGGAGAAGGAGGGCGATGATGAGAATGCCGAGTCGTTTTTTCATACTGCTGAGACAGGTGAGGCGGATGATTGTTCGAATTCGGTGGGCAAAGGTAGAGAGGTTTTCTTCTGAGAATCTGCGGGTTGCGCTTGTGGGGAGTTTGGGTATTTTGATGCCTCATGAAATCGCTTTTGTTTCTGTTTACTTCAGTGGCTCTCTCGCAGGCTGCGCCGATCACTCTTGTTCCTTTTGAGGATACTTTTAAGCGGCCGGTTGATCTTCAGCAGGCGAAGGGGGGGAAGTCGCCGATGGTGGTGGTGGAGCAGGATGGGAAGATCTTTGTGGTGGATCCGCTGACGGGGGCGAAGGTGAATGAGGTGATGGATCTGACGGGTTACGTCTCGCGCACTCATAATGAGGAGGGGCTCCTTGGGCTGGCCTTCAGTCCGAGCTTTGAGAAGGATCATCGCTTTTATGTTTATTACACGAAGGCGGAGTTGGCTGAGGGTCAGGCTGGTAAGAGGAAGCCTAAGGTGAAGAGCCGGGAGGCTCGGATTGCGCGCTTCACGATGGATCCGGAGACGCTGGTGGCGGACCGGAAGGGCGAGGAGGTGTTGCTGAGTTTTAAGCAGGATTTCGGGAATCATAATGGGGGGTGGATTGGCTTTGGGCCGGATGGGTATCTCTACTTCGGCGCGGGTGATGGCGGTGCGGGGAATGACCCGAAGCAGCGGGCGCAGGATCTGAGCAATGTGCTGGGGTCACTTCTGCGGATCGATGTGTCCGGTGAGAAGGGTTACGTGGTTCCTGAGGATAATCCCTTTTTAGAGGTGAAGGATGCGCGGCCGGAAATCTTTGCTTACGGTTTGCGAAATCCTTGGCGCTGTTCTTTTGATCGGGTGACGGGTGACTTTTGGATAGCAGATGTAGGTCAGAATAAGAGGGAGGAAATCAATAAACAACCAGCGAATAGTATAGGTGGAGAGAACTACGGTTGGAAAGTCATGGAAGGAAATAATTGTTTTGATTCAAAACCTGACTGTTCGGTAGACACCGCTCCCTGTTTTGATGATTCTTATACCTATCCTGTGTTTGAGTATCCGCGTGATTATGCGACCGGTGGTGTGTCCGTAACGGGAGGCTTTGTCTATAGGGGTAGTGATTTTCCAAAGCTCTACGGTTATTATATCTGTGCGGACTATGGCTCCAATAATGTATGGGCTATAGATGGAAGTGGAAATGTAGCTGGTTTTTTCTCTGATATTGGAGATAACATTTCCTCCTTTGGCGAAGATGAAAATGGCGAACTATATGCAGTTAGCCTATACGGTACTATTTACAGAGTGACTGAGAGATAATGGGGAAAGCTTTATAAATAGTGAATTATAAATTATAAACG
>JALZWA010000030.1 GCA_023299815.1 Akkermansiaceae bacterium | reverse complement strand
CTACATCGACAATTCCATTTCCACCAAAATTGTTAGGCACTTCACCCGGCTCATATTCATCAGGATACAGGAACTCCTGAACCGATTTGATCACCGCATTTTGTCCAGAGCGGGTAACGACTGACGGCTGCGTCATTAAATCCACTCCCTTCTTTTGCTGGAAGCCACGCAGCAATATCTGTTGCAAAGAATTGTCAATCACCCCTGTCACCGAAATTGCTCCTGGGGCTCGGTCCTCTACAAGGCTGTTAGTCGAAGGAAAGGAGAGGTTCGAGGTATTCACAGCCCCCGCTGATCCGGTCGTCGACCGACCAGAAGCTGTCGCAGGTGGCTCCCTTGTTAGAAGAGAATCCAAGCCATCACTCGAGAAAGCCTCATTCCCGCTCCGATTTCCTGAAGTCACACCATTACCCGCAATTTGATCGGCGAGAGATGAGCCATTTCCCACACTACCTCCACTAAGGAAAAGGTGATCTGAGCCCCCCAAACTCATGGTGTTGAGAATCGTATCAAATCCAAGTTCTTCGAGGTTATCCTGATTCACCTGAATAATGCTTGTGCGAATCACAACTGCTACCGGCTCGGTTTCAGCTGCCACCGCTACGATCTGAGAGACAAGATCCAAGTTACTGATCGTGTTAGTGACAGCGAGACTACTCGAATTGGGATTGTAGCGCGCCGAAGCACCGTCGGGAAAGCGAACCCCCATGGACTTCAGCTTTTCTTGAGCCGTGAGTCGTCTTTGAAGAAGAGGAGAATCTGAGCCACCTGCTTGCGCGAAAGGATCCTCGCTCCCGCTCTGTGAGTTGATTGAATCTCTCGTCAGGAAATCAGGAGGCACTCGGAATTCACGGCGAATCAAGCTCTCATCGGTGCTTCCTGAGGGGCGAACCACGACCGCAAATTCATCCACGCGATACTGAGTCCGCGTGGCTTGCGTGATATACTTAAGAACCTCTTCAAGAGGGACATTGTCGAGCCGCAGGCTGATCCTCGCCGCCAAGATCCGCTGAACATCTGGGTGATCAGGGCTGCCCAGTTGGCTGATGAAATTCACCCCCTTGTCATTTTCGTCAAAAGTCGTTGTATCATGCTGCACCGAGACGGCATTGAGAAACTCAAGTGCCTCAGAGAGAGTCGTATCCTCCATGTCCACCACCGGGATGATAATCGACCGCAGCTTCACGAGTGGAGCTGAGATGACAATATTCCGACCATCAATTCCACCACCCGCGGTCAAAATTTCAGGTAGCTCAAGATAGCTCTGATCCTCCCAACTCGCGTCGACCTTCTCTAACATCTTAGCTCTCGTGTGATCGTAAGCCGCAGTCGCGTAATCAGAGCGATACCAATTCACTCTCTCCATCCCGCGACGAGATGCCTTGTTGTGAGGATCGATCCGGAGAATATCCTCGTAAGTCATCTGAGCATGATCGAACTGTCCAGAATCTACATAGCCTTCAGCCTTATATAACAGACGGCGAACTCGATCGACATTCGCACTGTGCTCCTTCGTCAGCGCCGGGTTCGAGCGAATCGGATCAGCAATCTGATTCCTCACCAAATCTGCGGCAGAGTTCCCAGGATCGACATCCTCTGCATCAACCTGGTCGAGCAAATCATTTGCCGCGCGATAGTCACCAGTTCTCGCAAGCACACGAGCCTGCTGCACCGCAGCTTGAGAAAAGCGCTCCACCGCAGAACCCCGCAAAACCGAAGTCCCAGAACCACTCCGTGGGAGCTGAGAAAGCGCTTCTCGATAACGATCTGCCGCACTCCCAAAGTCCCCGCTTTGATAAGCACTATCTCCTTTTTTCAAAAGGTCATAGGCGCCTTGGGTCGCTTGAGCCCGTTCGGCCACTTCACCAGTAACCAAACTCTCCTGAGCAGGAAGCAATCCGCCCGAAGCGAAAAGCGATACCGCAATAAAGCGGCTAGTGGAGGGGATCAATCGAGACATATCGTAGGACCCGAGGATATAACGAGGTTTTCACGATCCGATAAGCCGAAAATCAGGAAATCTTGCAAAACCACTTCGATTAACGAAAAGGTAGCTCGAGCTGATTCCTATCGTGAGGCTGCCTCAATCTTAATTTACGACGAAGCCCCCAGACTCGACTCCGAAGAATTTTCAGGCGCCAGCGGGCCCAAGTCAGGCGGATCTTCCAATTTATAATGTTCACAGGAACACTTTATTTAATTAAGGAAACTTAGCAAGAATTAACTTCCTTCTAAATCAGCCGGACTCGCACGCACCACACGATCGACAGTGTGCTTTGTCACCAGATTCCCTTTCGAAGCTCTTCCCTTGATCGCAATTTCCCCAAAGTGGAACTGCCGAGAAACATTCCGAAGACGTAAGACAGGCTTGAGGTGAATCATCACCATATTCTCGGCACTCGCGCCCTCGTTGTCATGCACCGCGAAATAAAGCACACGTGATCCAGCGGTCCCCTTCCCCATTTCATAGACCTTATCACGAGTCACTCCGCCGGCCCGGAAGCGCTTGGCATAAACCGGGCCATCACGCCCCTCACGATAAATCATTGAGTAAATCTTTTCTTCATCCTTACGGAAAACAGCGAGATGCACGGGGCGCTTTCCGACAAAGACCTTATCAGCCACCTTCATCACGCGCATCTGACCATCTTGAGAAAAGGCGATGATATCATCGAGCGTCGAGCACTTCTCAACAGGCTCATCTTTTTTCAAGCCGTAACCCGCGAAGCCATTTTTAAGATCCAGATAAAGAGTCTCGCTCGCCACCACGACGGCGGAGCGCTTCACTACCCCAAACTCAGCGATCTCCGTCTTGCGCTCGCGCCCTTTGCCATACTTCTTCAAGAGGTTCTTGAAATAGGCGATCGCGAAACGGGTAATGTTTCGAATGTTCTTCTCAGCCTCTTCGATGCGATCCTCCAACCCTTTAATTTCCTCATCCGCCCGGAAGGCATCAAATTTAGAAATGCGCTTAATGCGGATCTCGGTCAGGCGCGTAATGTCCTCCACCGTCACCTCTCGCTTGAAGAGTTTTTTAAATGGCGTGAGCCCCTTATCGATCGCCTCGATCACGGCATCCCAAGTTTCACACTCCTCGATGTCACGGTAGATTCGATTTTCGATGAAAATCTTTTCCAGAGAACTGAAGTGCCACTTCTCTTGTAGCTCGCCGAGAAGGATCTCAAGTTCTAGCAGTAAAAGGTCTTTCGTCTGAGAGGCCGACACCTTAAGAATATCACTCACCCCCATGAACTGAGGACGGCCATCTGAGATAACACAGGAGTTAGGAGAAATACTCAGCTCACAATCAGTAAAGGCATAGAGCGCTTCACGAGTCGTCTCCGCATCGGCACCCGCAGGCAGATGAACGAGAATATCAACCGTCTCAGCAACGTTATCCTCGATGCGCGAAATCTTAATCTTCCCCTTGTCATTGGCACTTACGATGGAGTCCATCAAATTGCCAGTATTGGTCCCGTAGGGAACAGAGGAAATCCTAAGCAGCTTGGATTTTTCGATCTCAACGCGAGCTCGCACGCGAATCTTACCGCCCCGGAGTCCGTCGCGGTAGTCAGCGACATCAACCAAGCCTCCCGTGGCAAAGTCCGGATAAAGCTCAAAAGACTCCTTCCGAAGCACCGCGATACAAGCCTCGATCAGCTCACAGAAATTATGTGGCAGCCCCTTACAAGCTAGTCCCACCGCGATACCCTCCACGCCCTGCGCCAGAAGAAGTGGAAACTTCATCGGAAGCGTCACCGGCTCTTTGTTTCGACCATCGTAGCTTCGCGTCCAATTGGTTGTCTTCGGATTAAAAGCGACCTCGAGCGCGAAAGGCGTGAGGCGCGCCTCGATGTATCGCGGAGCCGCCGCGCGGTCACCCGTCAGAACGTTTCCCCAGTTTCCCTGAGTATCGATGAGAAGATCCTTTTGCCCCAGCTGCACCATCGCATCACCGATCGAAGCATCTCCGTGAGGGTGATACTTCATCGTGTTCCCCACCACATTCGCCACCTTATTGTAGCGACCATCCTCCAGCTCTTTCATCGAGTGCAGAATGCGGCGCTGCACCGGCTTTAGACCGTCACCGAGATGCGGGACCGCCCGCTCCATGATCACGTAACTCGCGTAGTCCAGGAAGTATTCGGAATACATGCCCCCTAGGGACAGGCTCTCGCGGGGTTCTTCAATATCTTCCATTCAGCAGCAGGGTTTCTTAAAGAAAGTGAACTATCAGCCTCCCCGTGCCAATTCTAAAATCACCTCCCTTTTCAAAGAAAAAACCGGACAAGCTCAGTGGCCTGTCCGGTTTCCTCTAAAAAGTAACCTCTAGCGAGCCTACTGAGCCTCACTAATCCGGTAAAAGCGCTTCTCAGACTGTGGAATCGCACTATCGGTGAAACTGAAAGTCACCGTGCCATCCGCATTATCAGTCTCAGTGTATCCTGGAGCGAAGACCACCCAAGGACTCGTCTCTTGACCAAGATTACTTGAGGTCTCGATATTGAAGAGCATGTTGCCTAAGCCCGTCACCACCATTTCGCTTTCCCCTGTCATAATATCGACCGTCAGCGAAATAATTCTAGCACCTAAAATATCGGGAATCACGGGCCCACCTGGGTTTTCAGCACTTGGTGAGTCTTTTGCGTTAGGATCACTGGCATCAAAGGTTCCAATTGAAAAAGCACCACCATTTGTCGCATCCCGGTAGATATGGGAAGGGACGAAGCCTCCATCAGGACCAATTCCCTGAATCATCAAAGAACGAGAGTAATCCCACTCTACCCCAGCCCCAGAAGGAGCGCCTCCATCAGCAGGATTTGGAACAATGATAAAGGAGACACCATCAATGAGCGCTCCCCAAGGCCGAGTATCCAGCTCACCATTATCATCGGTATCGAGATCATCTCCCTCCGACCCAGTGAAGTCAGAGACCAGCAGAAAGGTGACATTATCACTGTTCTCAAAAGCCAAAGTTCGCTCAAGATCAGGATTCATCGCAACCTCCTGCCCAGTCTGCGCGACCACAAAGTAGTTTCCATTCATCGTCAGCCCGTCAAGCGAGACAACTTCTTCCACTACTCCCGAGCCCAAGGTTGCAGCGCCATCGCCTAGCACCACGAGCGAGAGGCGATCCAGTGAGACATTAGTCACCGCTGAGGAGAGCTCAAAATATTCCCCATTCCCTGGCACCCCACTCGGAGCATTGATCCGCACCTCGCTGATAAGAATCGCGGGAGGGACAAAATCCTCATCATCCGTCACGGTGAGAACACTCGAACCCTCTTCATAAACTCCACTCGCATCAGAAATCGTGACCGTCACGGCCTGGTTCCCATCGGACTCCGCATCATCAAGAGCAGTAATCTCGACACTCCCACTGGTTTCCCCACTTAAGATTGTCACCATCGAATCGGCGCTCGCCTCGGAAGCATCACCGATCACCACCGCTAGCTCCAGATCCGCCGCAGCCGCTTCAGAAAGAGTCACCGTCGCCACAGCCGAGCCGCCATTTTCCGAGATCATCTCTGGATCGATCGTGATCGTGATGGTGGGATCCGGTATTTCATCATCAGCCACTGTAACCACTGCCCTGCCCGCCTGGAACCCATCAGTCGACGCCGTAATAGTGATATCCTGATCACCATCGGTATCGAGATCATCGACCCCCATCACCACAAATATCCCACTGAGACCACTCGCGATCTCGATCGACTCAGGAACCGTCGCCTCGGAAAGATCGCTACTCGAGAGGGTGACTGTAATGGGATAACTCTCTGGAGCCTCTGCCAACGTCAGAGTCAGCGTTGCGGAAGTCGGCTCGCCGCTCTCATTGATTAAAATCGTCGCTGGAGAAAGAGAGAGTCCAGGAAGCGCGACGCCGAAAGGACTCCCTGCGACATCTTGACCCGGGGACTCCGTTCCCATCGCACCCGCAATCGAACTGTGCGCCGTAAAATCTCCGGTAAATTCAGGGCTACGATTAAAAGACTCATCCACTGCGACCGAGCTACTCATCCACTCGACCTGATCAACTTCGACCAGCGAAACATCTAACAGAGTGATGGTATCTGCCGTGTTATTAAGAGAAGGAGATCCCACAAAAACAGCCGCACCATTCAGAGTCTCCGCCGGGCTCCCTCCTCCAAAAAGGAGAACTGCTCCATTCGCAGCAATCATCGTCCCCTCAGGAAAAACAAAACTATTCCCGCTCAAATCCGTGATTGAGTAACCACTAATATCCAGACTAGCAGCCCCAGTATTCACGATCTCGACAAACTCATCCTGAGTCGCGCTCGCATTTCCATCACCATTCACATCGTTCCCCGGTGCCGGATCGAACAAAACCTCATTGATCACAAGCTGAGCTGAGAGACTCGCCGGCACAAAACCAGCGATGAGAGGAAAGAACAATTTTTTCATAGCACGGATAAAACTTATTTAACAGTTTTCGTGCCACTTCTACCCCTAATCCCGTTTGGAATAAACCCCTGAATTACGGGCTCGTCTATTTCAGGGACTAAACCTCCGCTGTATCAACATCTTCCCTAAGATTCTCGATAATGTAGCCCTGACGATCTGGGGTGTTTTTCCCCATGTAGAAAGTAAGCATCTCTTTGAGACCCTTCCCTTCCTCCATCATCACGGGGTCGAGACGGATGTCCTTCCCGATCATGAATTTGAATTCATCGGGAGAAATTTCACCCAATCCCTTGAATCGCGTAATCTCAGGACTGCTCCCCAAATCCTTCATCGCCAGCTCCCGCTCCTCTTCATCATAGCAGTAGCGCGTCTCCTTCTTATTCCGCACCCGGAAGAGCGGAGTTTGGAGAATAAAAAGGTGCCCTTCACGAATCAGTTCAGGGAAGAATTGCAGGAAGAAAGTCAGCAGCAAAAGACGGATATGCATGCCATCGACATCAGCATCAGTCGCGATCACCACTCGATTAAAGCGCAGGCCCTCAATGTCATCCTCGATCCCGAGAGCCGCCTGCAAGAAAGCGAACTCCTCGTTTTCGTAAACGACCTTTTTTGACAACCCAAAGGTATTCAGCGGCTTACCACGCAGCGAAAAGACCGCCTGCGCCTCCACATCTCGACACTTTGTGATCGATCCACTCGCACTATCACCCTCCGTGAGAAAGACCGTCGTATCCAAGCGGCGCTTGTGCTTCGTATTTAAGTGCGCGCGGCAATCCCGCAGCTTCTTATTATGGACCTTGGTCTGTCTCGCGCGGTCACGAGCCAGCTTCTTCACTCCACTGAGTTCCTTGCGCTCCCTTTCAGCAGATAAGATCCTTTTTTGAATAGCCTCAGCAACCTGCGGATTCTTATGAAGGAAATTGTCGAGCTGCTCCTTGAGGAAGTTCGCGATGAAGGTCCGGACCGTCTCGCCTTCGGGCGCGATGGTCGTGCTCCCAAGCTTAGTCTTGGTCTGACTCTCAAAAACCGGCTCCTCGATTCTCACAGAAATCGCTCCCATAATTCCGGCTCGGATATCGGAAGGATCATAACTCTTCTTATAGAACTCCCGGATCACCTTCACCAGAGCTTCTCGAAAAGCCGCCAAGTGCGTGCCACCCTGATGAGTGTTTTGCCCGTTCACGAAGGAATAATAATCCTCACTCCCTCCAGGGGTGTGCGTGAAGCAGACATCGATATCATTGCCCCTGAGGTGGATCGGAGCATAGAGCGGCTCCTCATCCATCTCCTCATTCAGCAGATCAAGAAGACCGTTCTTTGAGCGGAATTTCTGACCATTGAAAACTAAACCTAAGCCCGGATTCAGGTAAGAATAATAGCGGCACATCTTCTCCACGAAGGGCTCGCGGAATTTCGTGCGCTTCGGAAAGACCGTGCGGTCCACATCAAAAGCCAAGCGTGTCCCCTGCGCTCCCCGATCAGAAATCGGCTCCTTCATCTCCTCCACGACCTCACCCTTACTGAACTCGATCGCCTTCGTCACCCCCTCGCGCCAGGCTTGGATTTCGAAAAATGCACTCAGCGCATTCACCGCCTTGATACCCACACCATTGAGACCCACCGACTTTTTAAAAGCCTCGCTGTCATACTTTGCGCCCGTGTTGATCTTCGCCGCGCAATCCAAAAGCTTCCCGAGAGGAATACCCCTACCGTAATCACGGACCTCCACTCGACTCTCGTCATCAATCGTAATCCTGATCTCTTTTCCGTGACCCATCACGAATTCATCGACCGAGTTATCGAGAGCTTCTTTTAGGAGAATATAGATTCCATCATCCGGGGAAGAACCGTCACCAAGCTTCCCGATATACATTCCGGGGCGGAGACGAATATGCTCTCTCCAATCAAGACTCTTGATGTCGTCTTCGTTGTAACTCGCAGCCATGGGTTGATTAAGAATGCTTAGATATCAAGGCTTTCGTCAAGGCACAAAAAAGCGTCGGCTCAAAAATGAGTCGACGCTTAAGAGAAAGATAATCGAACTTCGCTTCTCTACCAATCTGCGTTTGATCCGCGACTGTCGATGTGAGTGAACGAACTGTAGCGGCCGACGCCCCCTTTGAAATAGCCCTGATCACGAAGCTTGCGAGCAACTGCGGCCACATTGCGAGGAGAAGTGCCATACTGAAGATCGAGCGCGTAGTTCCGCAAGTGCCATGAGTTGCGTTTCGCACCGGGACAACGGCTGTTGTATGCAGGGCTCCGATATGCAGAAGTGACCTCTTTTACAGGCATCCCAAGAGTCGCTCCGACACGATCAGCGACCTTCAGTGATGCACCCATGGCACGCCAACTGTGACGCTGAGGAAGAGTGTTCCAGACGGAACCTTTTTTCCGAGCATGCGCTTTGATCACCTGTTGAGGAGTGACAAACTTGAGACGGAGACCTTGGAGATACTCAGCGTAAGCTTGGATCTGGCGCTCCCCCTGAAGGCGAACCCAAGAAGAAGGAAGGAAGCTCAAGTCAATAGGACGTGAGTTCCGGAAAAGAAAGCCGCTACTAATACTCGTAGAGGCTACGAGTCCAGTTGCCGCTAAGGCGGTTTTGGCTAAAAAGCTACGTCTCCCGGGAAGACCGAGAGGTGATTGAGCATCAAAGTCAGGCATTGCGGGACAACTTTTACCTTTATTTTATCATTTTACCAGCAAAAGTTCCACACCCCATGAGTCCCACTTATGGAGTTATTTTTAAGGCAATCATCAGGAGTTGACTTCATCGCCCCTCTAGATAGGGTCCGCACCAGTCGCAGGGGTCCGTAGTTCAATGGATAGAACAATGGTTTCCGGTACCATAGATCGGGGTTCGACTCCCTGCGGACCTGCCACATAAAGAACTGAAAATAAACCTCTTGGAAGTGAAGCGACCCTCTTTTCCGTGACTTCTCAGCCTTTGGCGGCTTTGCCCCACTTTTTTCGGCGAAATCTGCACGAAGCAACCCTCTCCTAAGTCCGCTTAAAAGTCCCTGCGGTAGTAAAAATTAGCATATTCGCCTCAACAGTGAGAGAGGAATGAGAATTCTAAGAAGACAGGAACTAGCTCAAAAATGCCCGCTTTCACTGACGATCACTTGTCGCTAAATAAAGACCCTCGTCTCGATGCGTTTTCTTTGGTCCATCCTCGCTCTCTTCTCTGCCCTCCCCCGCGCAGATGCTGATGAATTCTAGAAAGCCACTCGCCCCATTTTCGAACAGCACTGCATTTCCTGTCACGGAGAGGAGAAACAAAAAGGCGGCCACCACTCCATCTCTCAACATAAAGGAAACAAAGCCCAGCTCGGCCAATACCAGAAGATCAACACCTGGCACACCGAGCAATATGCCGACATGCTTCAGCGAATGAAAAATATCCCCTAGGGAAACTCCGCCCTCCTCGATAACTCCATGGTCCTCTTCGGCTCCGGCATCCGCGATGGAAATAAGCACGCCACCAAAGACATCCCCACCGTCCTCGCGGGAGGGGCAAATGGCCAACTCAAAACCGGCCGCCACCTCCAGACCGGAGGCGCAGAACTCAGCAACCTCTACGTCGGAATGCTCAAGCGCCTTGGGGTCAAGAGCAGCAAGGTCGGCGATACCAACAGCGAGCTGCGCGGGATTTAACAGACCGTCGCATGATCCGTCCCGATCAAGCCACTTCCCACTACCCAACCCCCTCGTCCACGAACTTCTTAATCTGCTCCAAGCTCTCGGCCACCACGTAGTCGCCCGACTCACAAGTCGCATCAAGAAGCGGCAAAAGAAGATCCCAGAAGCCCTGTCCTTTATCGTCAGCTCGATTGAAGACAATCACCGGCTTCCCATCCATCACCGCATCTTTCTGCTGACGGAGAATCATGAGCGCAAGCAGCTCCTGCACCGTCCCTGCCCCTCCGGGAAAAATCACGAAAGCATCCGAGTGCTCGATCATCACCTCCATGCGCGTGTAGATGTCCGGGCGGAGCCAAAACTGCGAGAGCCCCTCCGGCAGTCCTTCGAGCTTAATAATGTGCGGCACATTCGAGCCCGCCGTCCAACCGCCGGCCTCTACCGAGCCACGCACCACTGCTCCCATGAGACCTGTTTTACCAGCACCCGAGACACAGCCATCAGAAGCCGGTCAAGGTGA
>JALZWA010000029.1 GCA_023299815.1 Akkermansiaceae bacterium | reverse complement strand
AAAAACCGCTGCACTCTTATGATGAATGAGGAGGATGCCACCCGACTTCAGCTCGAAGATGGGCAAATCGTGACGGTCACGTCCAGAGTCGGAGAAATCAAAATCCCGCTCGAAACCACCACCGCCATCATGGCTGGGGTGGTCAGTATTCCTCACGGATACGGGCACACCAGAACCGAGAAATCATTGGTCACGGCCGAGGCGAACGCAGGCGTCAGTATCAATGATCTTACCGATGAACTCGCAGTCGATGAACTGACCGGGAATGCCGCCTTTTCTGGCCAACACGTCACCATCACTGCTGCTTAGAACATCATGAAGTCTCTCTTTTCGAAACAGCTCACCAAAAAGATCGGCGTCTCATTAGATGGGGAGAACGTGGCGGCGGGCTCGCCTCTTTTCGCGATCAACTGGTTCGATACCCGACTTTCCATCCTCTACCATTTCTATAATTCGATGGCGGCCTCGCGCGTCTTTCGGATCGGCGGAAAAGTCTTCATGAAGGCGAAAGTGGGTGAGCAGTTGGCAGGGGACTCTGCGATGAAGCGGGAGTTCTTGCTCATCGTGAATTACCCTTCACCGGAAGCGTTCTTGAGCTTAGTGGGGGATCCTATTTTTCAGATCATCAGCCTGATGCGCACCGCTGCGGTGAAGCGTTTTTCCTTTTGCTTAAACAAGCGTTATGAAGAACCTCAGCTTTTGGAAACCCGTTTCCAAGAACATGATCAAACTCAGAAATATGCGGTCCTTATCTTTAAAGGAGAGTTTGCGGAGGGCCTAAGAGCGCTCGCAAAAGATCACTCGATCGAGGTGCGCTTTTCAAGTGAACGGGCCCTGACCGTCGCGGTCATAAAGGGGGAGGTCGTGGAGCACAATGCGGCCATCACCGAGAAGGTCTTTCTTTTAAGCGCGGACGATGAAACCTCATTGGAGGCCTTCTTTTCTGATCCTAAATTTGTGGAAGCCTCCAGCACGTGGAGCGATTCTTTCGCCGCCCACTTAGAGCCAATCTTATCATGAATCAGACAAAGAAATTCATTTTGATCACGGGCGTCTCGACCGGGATTGGCTACGGCGCGGTCGGTGACTTCCTCGAAAAAGGCTACCACGTCGTGGGGAGTGTGCGTTCCGAAAAAGATCAGGCCCGGCTCGCCAAAGAGTTCCCTCAGGATTTCACCTGCCTTCTTTTTGACCTGACCAAATCTGAAGAAATTGAGAAAGCCGCGCAAGAAGTCACGACCCTCTTAGAGGGCAGATTACTGACCGCATTGGTCAATAACGCGGGAGGGACCGCCCCTGGACCGATCCAGCTTTTAGAGAAGGACGAATTCGAGCGGCAGATTCAGATCAACCTTTTTGGGACCCGGAATGTCACCAATGCCTTCTTGCCACACCTCGGCGCGACCAGTGAGCGGCCTTCAGGCCAAAAGCCCGGGAAAATCATCATGGTCAGTTCCATTTCGGGGGTCTTGAATACCCCGATCAATGGCACCTACTGCGTCTCGAAGCATGCGATCGAGAGCCTCGGAGAGGTCTATCGCAGAGAACTCCACATGTATGGGATCGATGTCATCTCGATCCAACCCGGCCCCATCCAGTCTGAGATTTGGAATAAAAATCAGAACCAGATGGACCGCTTCATGAACAGTGATTACGGCCCCATGATTAAGAGCGTGGAAGACATTCTCGAAGAGGCCCGCGAGATTTCCCAGCCTACGAAAGTCATTTCCCAGCTCATCGAAAAGATCATCGACGCCCGTAATCCGCGCACCGCCTACATCGTTCATTCACGAAAATGGATCGTCACCGCCTTGGCTCACTGGCTACCGGCACGGTGGGTTGATTTTTTGATCAGTCGTCAATTCAAACAAAAATAATGAAACGCTTTTTCCTGCAATTCCTAGGTGTGCTCCTCATCATCCCTTTCTTCACGCCCTTACCCGGTGGCACTTTCTTCCTAGTGGTAGGGCTCACCCTGCTTGTGTGTAACAATTTGAGATTCGCCCTTTTTGTCCAAGCGAGTAGAAAAAAGTTTTCCAAATTGGATAGCGGTCTTCGCTGGGCTGAAGACAAAATGGGGGATAAAATTGCGGGCGGACTTAAGTTCACACGTCCCGAAAATGATCCCCGTGACCACGTTAAATAATATTATGAAAAAAATGAAAAATATCTACTTCGTTCTCGTCGCTCTACTCCTCGCGTTTGCTACCTATCAGGCTGCCGATCTTTCTCTTGATCAGTGGAATAACCCGGGTGCTTGCCCGTCGATCGGACCTGTTCCGGCCTGCTACGTTGTCCTTGTGGGTTTTCTAACGGGACTCATCGGTCACTTAGGCGGAATTCGTAAGACCTTTCTCGTAGGTCTCGGAGTCCCTACAGCTCTTGCTGCTTTTGCTTCGGTCGGTGAGTTTTTCGGGTTCATCGCCTGTCCGCGAACCGAAAGGGGGATTCCCATGTGCTATCTCTCGCTGACCCTTTGCATAGTGACTTGGGTTCTTTGGTTTTTCATGAGAAAAGCGCATACAGATCAGGCGAATTAGCGAAAAAGGTTTAAGTTACCATTGACGATTACGACCTGTCCAAAAAGATTATGAAACCACTTACCAGCCGACGACTCTTGCGAATCCAGTGCCTGACACGAAGCTTTCCAACCAGGAAATCTTCGGACCAGTCGCCGTGGTCTACCCCTTCGGCGATATTGAATCAGCGATTGCCTTAGCGAATGATGTCGAGTGGGCCTTTCCAACCTCCATCTTCACCCAGAGCCTCAAGATCGCTGAACTGGTGACTGACCAGCTCAACGGCGCAGCCGTAATGGTGAATGTGCACACCGTCTTCCGGGCCGACTGGATGCCCTTCGCTGGTTGGGCAGGTTCAGGCTATGATATCGGTGGTATTCCTTATACCTTCCACTCGATGACCTGTGAAGAGATGGTCGTTACCCGAACTTAATCATCCAGATGACTACAGACCAAGCCAGACCCGAGCACTATGATTTAATAATCCTTGGTGGCGGCCGCGCCTCCTCCCTCGCCATCTCAGGAGCGAAGGATGGTAAAAAGGTCGCTCTCATCGAAAAAGATCGCCTAGGCGGAGCCTGCCCCAATCGGGGCTGCGTTCCCTCGAAGCTCCTCATTGGATTCGCGGAAGCGGCTCGGCACGTTCGCCACGCCGACCGCCATTTCATTGATGCCGAATTTAAGGGGATCGATGCCAAGCGGCTCTTCAATAGCGTCAATGAATACGTCGATGGCGTGGACGGACGTTATGAAAAGAATGTCGAGAAATCTGGGGTCACACTCATCCGAGGCGAGGGTCGTTTCACCGGACCGAAAACCATTGAAGCAGCGGGCCGCACGCTCACCGCTGAGAGCATCGTGATCGCGACCGGCTCCTATCCCACTCCTCCGCCCTACGCGGAACTCCCAGTCTGGACGAGTGACAATATTTTCCCGCTCAAGGACGATCCACCCAAAAGTCTCATGGTGATTGGTAGTGGTTTCATCGGCACCGAAATGGCGGCCTTCTTCGCCGGGATCGGCATCCCCACTAGCCTCTTCGCGAGAGGGGGTAAATTACTGGGTCGCGCAGATTCCGACATTGAGCGGATTTTCGCCACTGAGTTTTCTAAAGAAGTCGACGTTCACCTCGGCGCGTCCTTGGTCGACTTAACCTACGATGGGAAGGAATTCACCGCCATTTTTGAGATCGACGGGAAGAAGGAATCCTTCACCGCCGAGCGCGTTCTCTTTGCGATTGGTCGCAGCCCCAACACCGGATCACTCGACCTCGAAAAAACCGGCCTCACCGCCAATAAGCGCGGCTTTGTTCCCGTGAATGACCACTTGGAAACAGAAGTCCCAGGAATCTTCGCCGCTGGGGATGCCAACGGTCGCTACATGCTCCAACACGCCGCTTCTTACGAGGTCCTCTACCTTCGCAAAAAACTTCTCAAAGGCCTTGCCGGACCCATTGATGAACGCCAAATCGCCCACGCGATGTTCACCCACCCTGAGGTCGCAAGCGTCGGCCATACTGAGGAATCATTGGTCGAGGCAGGCATCCCATACGTTTCCGTCCTTGAGGATTGGCTCGCCAGCGCACGTGCGATGTCGACTCGTGTGGACTACCCTCGCACCAAGCTCCTAGTCTCGCCCGAGGATTACTCCATCCTCGGCTGTCACCTCATCGGCCCAGAGGCTTCTACCGCGATCCACCAAGTCCTCATGCTCATGCATTTGAAAAACGATGTCAGAGAATTGCTGGAAATGATTTACATTCACCCCGCCTTGAACGAACTGTTCATGCCTGCTGCGGTGCAAGCGATCTCTATGGTTCGGAAAGCCCAGCAGGGTTAAACTCTCATTTTTGTTGTGAAAAAATACCTCCAAGCCGCTCTCGTTTCTGATGCCCTCTCCCTCGGATCTCACTGGATCTATAACCAAGGAAAATTGGCCCGCCTCTATCCAGATGGCATCCATCAATTCGACGACCCAAAGAGTAACTACCACCCGAATCGCAAAGCTGGCCAACTCACCCACTATGGTGACCAGACCCGCTGGCTCGGTGCCTCCATTGAAAAAAATGGCGGCTTCGATCTCGGAACATGGACAAAAGATTGGCTCGCTGCGATCAAGGACTATGACGGTTATGTCGATTCTGCTTCTAAGGAAACACTCGCCAGCGCAGGGGCCTCGCCCTCGGCCTCAGATGATTTTGCAGGAGCCTCACGCATCGCTCCTCTGCTCGACACCGATCTCGCGATTGATGACTTGGTCGCCGCTGCCAGAGCCCAGACCGAGCTCACTCACGGAGATCCCGCCGTCAGCGATGCCGCGGAATTCTTCGCCAGAGCAACCCGCGCTATTGAAGGCGGAGCATCCATTCCCGAGGCCTTCCAAACGGCAGCCGCAACCAGCCACGCCAAGGCCCTCAACTACGAAGAGAGTTTACAAAAAGCGCTCTCACTCGGCGACGATGCCATTGCAGTTTCGGCTAAGCTAGGGCTCACCTGCCATCTGTCCGAGGCCTTCCCGCTCACCCTTTACCTCGCACTCCGACCCGGAGCGACCTTCGCGTCTGCCATGAGTGAAAACGCCCTCTGCGGTGGTGACACCTCAGCGCGTGCTTTGATCCTAGCCCTCCTCTTCACCGCGCGCGATGGGGAAGTGGGGGCTGCTCTCGCGGGTGGTTTGGTAGGCGTGACCCCGGCAGCACCTGCTGAGCCAGTTAAGCCAGGAAGCAACTCGGTGCGGATTGGTCGCCTCGCGGGTATCCTCGACATGCCAGAAGGCGCTCCAGTGGCCTTCGCGATTTTTGCTCATTGCTTCACGTGTGGAAAAGATTTCCTTCCCGGAACCCGCGTCTCACGTGGCCTTGCTCAAAAAGGAATCGCCACCCTCCGTATTGACTTCGCCGGCCTCGGCAAGTCTTCCGGAAAGTTCCAAGAGTCCTCCTTCCTCACCAATGTCGATGACCTCCTCATGGCCGCCGATTGGTTAAACACCCATCACTCCGCTCCTTCCCTCCTCGTAGGCCACTCCCTCGGTGGTGCCGCAGTCCTCGCCGCCGCGAGTAAGATCAGCGGCATCAAAGCAGTAGCCACGATCGGCGCACCAGCGGAGCCCGAGCATGTCCAAGACATGTTCGCGGATGCCATTCCTGAGATCGAAAAATCAGGCGAAGCCGAGGTCCAGCTCGCGGGCCGTTCCTTCCGCATCGGTAAGAAATTTCTCGATGATATGAAGCAACACAGCCAGCTCGAGACCCTGAGCCAGCTAAAGGGAGTCGAGACACTCATCATGCACGCTCCTGATGACCAGACGGTCGGCTTGGACAATGCGGGCCTCATTTACTCGGCCCTCCGCCATCCTAAATCATTCATCTCACTCTCCGGTGCTGACCACCTCCTTACGAAGCCGCGCGATACACAATACGTCGTCGATCTAATCAGCACCTGGTCGAGTCGAGCCCTTGACAGTTCCAAGTAGTAGGGAATCATTTTTTCAAACAAACCAAATTACATCCATGAATCACGGCGAACGCTCACTCATCATTCACGAACAACTGCGCGGTAAAATCGGCATTAGCACCAAGCTAAAAGTTGAGTCACAAGACGACCTCTCCATCGCTTACACTCCTGGAGTGGCGGCGCCTTGCGAAGCGATTGCCGCGGAACCTGAAAAAGTTTGGGACCTCACCATCAAGCGGAATGCCGTCGCCATCGTGACGGATGGCTCCGCTGTTCTTGGCTTAGGAAACATTGGTCCTGAAGCGTCCATCCCTGTGATGGAAGGAAAGGCCCTCCTTTTCAAACAATACGCCGACATTGACGCCTGGCCAATTTGCCTAAGCACCCAAGACTCGAGCGAAATCATCGAGACCGTGCGTCGCATCTCTCCCGTTTTTGGCGGAGTGAATCTGGAAGATATTTCTGCCCCCCGCTGCTTCGAAATCGAGGACGCCTTGCAAGACCTCGGGATCCCCGTGTTCCATGACGACCAACACGGCACCGCCATCGTGCTCCTAGCCGCCCTCCTCAATGCCGCAAA
>JALZWA010000028.1 GCA_023299815.1 Akkermansiaceae bacterium | reverse complement strand
TGGCCGTCTTGGCCGTATTCCCTGAAGTTTAGGGTGCAAAAAAGCGACAGCCTCTTATTGAGGACTGCCGCTTTTTGAAAAAATGAGAATTTACTCTGCAGCCTTCGGGGCTTCAGGAGCGGCTTCTTTTGTAGCCTCTGCGGATTTTTTGAGCATTTCAGCGATCTCAGCACGAGTCGCCATCTCAGTGCGGTCCTTATACTTGGCGCGCCATCCTTTGACTTGTTCCTCGGTGATGAGGTCTTTTTTTTCAGAAAAGTCATTGCGGATGTAGGTCATCACGCCAGCAAGATCCTTATCGTTGAGAGCGTCGCCCAGAGGAGCCATCATCCCCATGTATTCCGTTCCCTCTTTCTTGATACCCTTAAGCAAAACCAGAGCGAAAACCTCAGGATCACCGTCGACAACCTTAGAGCCCTTATAACCAGGCGCCATCATCATCGTTGGCCCAAGCTTCAGACCTGCACCATCCATGCCGTGGCAGGCTCCGCAAGTCATGAACTTAGTTTTTCCATGCGCGATCGCATCCGCCTTTTCATCGGCGTGGGCAAAGCTAGCGAGGAGCGAGAAAGCAATCAGAGTGAGTTTTTTCATCTGCGGGAAGATCGTGCGGGTAGGGGGATCGTGCAAGCGAGAAATGGGGGAGATATCAACGACTAGCGAACTTTGAAGCTGCGGCCCTTACCGGTGTCCCAAGCGGTGTAGATAGATCCATAGAGAGCGCGCAGCTCGCCGCGGCTGAGGAGGCGGAATTCGATCGTCTTGGCATGGGTCGTGTCGGGGTAGTGCTTCTGCGCCATATCCTCGAATGAGATTCCGACGCGCTCCTCAGCCTTATTTTTAAGACCTGTGGTGCGATTTTTCAGGCGGTTCACGATGTCCATCTTAGAGTCCTCAGTCACGGGCTCGATGTAGTAAAAGCGAGCCAGCGATGAGCCCACGGTGTCAACCGTGACCTCGGTCACGATCACGGTGCCGTCTAGGACATACGAGTGCTCACTGATCGAAGTGATGTTTCCGAGATTCACCGCGTAGCGTCCACCTGGAAGGCTTGCCTCCCAGCGGCGCTTTTTATTCAGCTCATCCTCGGTGTTCTCAGGAGCTTCCTCTTCCTCTTCTTCTTCGTCTCGATCCTCCGTGTTTTGTTGGGTGCTTTGGGCGGTCACTGGCAGAGCTCCGAAGAGCAGAAGGAAGGTGAGGAAATAAAATTTCATAACGAAAATGAATATCGGCTTCTGAACTCAGTCCGTCAAAGACTCATTTCAGTGGCGAAAATTTCCCAACGGGCTTAACTTCCGACCATGTCTCAATATCGACCCAATGTCGCAGCTCTGATGGTGAATCCACGGGGCCAGATTTTGGTTTGTGAGCGCTTCAAAATCCCCGGGTCTTGGCAGTTTCCGCAAGGTGGAGTAGATGATGGTGAAGATGTCGGAGTCGCTCTCCTGCGTGAGATCGAGGAAGAAATCGGCCTCACCCCTGCTGACTACGAGGTTGGGAAATCACAAGGCGGCTACCGCTATGATTACCCTGAGAGCATTCGGCGCTCCAAGCCTGGCCGCAAATCTCAGTTCGTAGGCCAAGAACAGACCTACTTTCTCTGCCGTGTCAGAGAAGAGTTTCCTAAGCTTAATCTCATGCGCGAGCCTCGCGAGTTTGCTCAATCAAAGTGGATTCACCCAGAGGAGTTCGAACTTAAGTGGTTGCCCGCTTTTAAAGCAAAAGTCTACCGCGCCGTGCTGAAGGATTTCTTCGGGGTTGAACTTGGATGAGGGACGAAAGTCCTGATGAGATCTGCGGAATCTGAGCATTTAGCTATGAGCGGTTGGCTTTTAGCCTTCTGCCGGAACCCGAGAAAAATCAGTGGAATTCTCTGAAATTAAAACGAGTCATCGAGATCGGAAGAATCCGTGTAAAGACTCCCTGTTTTAAAGATTGAGACCTTGGACACCGATTTTCCCAGCCATAAAAAAGCCCGCCACCTTTAACAGGCTGACGGGCTTCTTTAAAAAACGAAAATCTCGTTTAGCTCAGCTCAGCAAGCTTCGCCTTAATCGCCTCAGAGTTCGGGAGATCTCCCGGTGAGTCATTTGCCTCAGCATATTGCACCACGCCTGCCTTATCGATGATGAAGGCGGAGCGCTTAGGCACGCCACCCATGATGAGGTTCTTCTCAGGGAGGAACTGATCGTAAGCGATCCCGTAAGCCTCGGTGGCTTTGTGATCGTAATCCGAGAGAAGCGGGAGTGTGATGCCCTCTTTCTCAGCCCAAGCGGCTTGCGCGAAGGGTCCGTCACCGGAGATGCCGTAGACCTTACAGCCGAGATCAGCATAAGCACCGAGGCCGCCGGAGATCTCACAGAATTGCTCTGTGCACACGCCGGTGAAGGCCATCGGGACAAAAAGGAGGAGGATGTTTTGCTCACCGATCTGCTCGGAGAGTTTGACTACTTCAGGGCCACCTTCGCCGAGTGCGACGAGGGAGAAATCAGGGGCTTTATCGCCAACTTGGATACTCATAGTGAGCGCACTATAAGAGAGCGGTGGGAGGGAGCAAGCCCGAGGGTGAGGATTGCGGCTATTCTCGTCTCTCTCGACAAAAATTTCAGAGAATGTTCGTCCTTGAACCTCTTGCTGCGATGGCCAGAATCCGCGGCCCGGTGACAAGCCGGTTATTTCTATGAGCAATCAGGCAACTTTTGAAGAAATTGGAGAAATTCTACGTGGTCATGAGTCCTTCGTGGTGGCGAGTCACGTGCGGCCAGATGGGGATGCCATCGGCTCGATCCTTGCCCTCGGCCATGCGCTTGAGGGGATTGGGAAAAAGGTGCGCTATCTCAATGAAGACGGCTGTCCTGAGTCGCTCGCTTTTCTTCCGGGTTCGGAGAAGGTGGAGGTTTCTTCGCAGGCTGGAGCGGTGGATGCGGAGATCGCGATCTGTCTTGATACTGCTGCTCACACGCGGGTGGGACCGGCGACCTTTGAGATCGTGAATGCGGCGAAGATGATCATTAATATCGACCATCACATTTCTAATCCGGGATATGGTCAGCTCAATTTCATCGATGACAAGAGCCCTGCGACGGGTCAGATCATCTATAACCTGATCAAGGCGCTTGATCTCCCGCTTTCTGAGATCAGCCGAGACTCGATCTATGTTGCGACTTCTACTGATACGGGTTCTTTCCAGTATCCGGGGACGACTCAGGCGACTTATGAAATGGCGGCCGATCTCGTGGCCAATGGACTGAACGTGGGGGAGATCAATCAACTGACTTACGATAATCAGCCCTACCGCCGGGTGGAGCTACTTCGCTCGCTTCTGAACACGCTGGAACTCTCCGATGATGGAAGAGTCGGCTGGTGGCATCTTACGAATGAGACGAAGGAGAAATTCTCGCTCATCGATGATGACACGGAAGGGATGATCGATACGATCCGCTCGATCCAGGGGGTGGTGATCGCGGTCTTCTTCGAGGAACTCGGGGAAGATAAGATTCGCGTCTCGATGCGCTCGAAGGACCGCCGGATCAACTGCAGTGAACTCTGCGGAATCTTCGGCGGTGGCGGACATGCTCTTGCCGCTGGAATTCGGATGGATGGCCCTCTTTCAGATGCCCGTGAAAAGGTCCTTGCCGAAGTGCGTAAGGCCATCGACTCATCTCTTTAAACGATCTCTTTTAAAATTACATGCAAGCTCCTCAAGATCTCCCCAGCGGCGTCCTTCTCATCGATAAGGAACCGGGTATGACTTCTCACGATGTCGTCGCGATTGCGCGTCGCCAGCTCAAGATGAAGAAAATTGGCCACTGCGGCACGCTCGATCCCATGGCGACCGGGCTCCTGATGCTGGTGATCAACCGTGCGACTAAGATTCAGGATCTTCTCATGAGTGAGGACAAGACCTACATCGGGACGATCACTCTGGGAGCAACGACTTCGACGCAGGATAAGGAAGGCGAAATTGTAGAGGAAAAGGAAGTGCCTGATCTCTCCGAAGAGCAGATCCGGGGCGCCTTTGATAAATACATGGGCGACTTTGAGCAGATTCCTCCCATGGTCTCGGCGATCAAGAAGGATGGAGTGCCTCTCTATAAACTCGCTCGCAAGGGGCAGGTGGTGGAGCGTGCTCCGCGTCCTGTCTTTATCACGAACTACGATCTCACCCGGACCGAGCTTCCCGAGATTGATTTCTCGGTAGATTGCTCGAAGGGTTTCTACGTGCGCTCCTACGCGCACGACATCGGAGCGGATCTCGGCTGTGGCGGTCACCTGAGTGCGCTGCGCCGGACTCGCTCAGGTCGCTTCACGCTGGACCGTGCTGTTCCGGTGAATGTGCTGAAGGAGGCTTCTGCTGAAGATCTGATCAAATCCTTTGTCAGCCTCGCTGAAATCTCGCTGATGCGGGGTGCTTAATTTACGATGAAAAAGTTTCCCATCATCTTTCTCGCGCTGAGCCTTCCGCTCTACATTCTTGATCAAATCACGAAGTGGTGGGCGGTAGGGGAATTTAGCGAGCCGCGCGAGCCTTGGACGATGACAGGCGATCCTAAGATTGAGGTCATTGATGGCTTCCTCTGGTGGACGCGCGTCCATAATCAAGGGGTGGCCTTTGGTTTTGGAAATGGCACGACTTGGGCACCTATCGTTTTCTTGCTCGTGTTGATCGCAGCGCTGGTAGGAATCTCGATCGCTTGGAAAAAAGGCTTCTTTGATACCAAGCCGCTGCGGCTTGCTGCGGCTCTTTTGGTTGCGGGTGTTGTGGGGAATCTCACGGATCGCTTGGTGCAGGGATTTTATCTCGAACAGCATGAGGAGAAGGCCTTTGTGACGCGTCTTTCTAAGGGTTACGTGGTGGATTTTATCGATGTGAAACTCCCGGTCTATGGACATTGGCCGACTTTTAATGTGGCAGATGCATGTATTTCGGTGGCGGCGTCTCTTCTCTTTCTCTCTGCTTTTCGGCCTGAGGAGAAAAAAGAGGAGTCAAAAGAGGGCAAGTCGTGATAGTCTATCTCCGATGAATAATTGCGTCCTCCGGCTGTTGATTCTTTTCCTGTGTCTTGCTGGCTTGCAGCCGGGTGCGGCACAGTCGATTCGCATGGACAGTGAGATTCCTCAGGCTCCTGCCTCTCGGGTTTACGATCCTGATAATATTTACCGAGCTCATCCAGAATCGCTTACGCGCATATCAGAGGGGCTGGTGAAGCTCAAAAACGACTACGATTTTGACATCTATCTCGTCGTTTATTCTGGCATGATCGGAAAGAATGCAGTGCGTCTTGCAGATCGCTATCACGAGGAATGGCTGTCGGAAAAAAATGATGGTTTGGTCTTCGTGATGGATATTCAGTCTATCACCGGTGGCACGACAGGCCGGTCGCGCAATCTCTATCAGGGCGACTACATGGAGGAGGGGCTGATGCCTCGCATCATGCTCGCAGACATTAATGTCATCGTGCAGGAAGCGAGCTTGGCGATGAGTGAGATCAATGAGATGGACCTCAAGATTGATTATTTTATCACTGATCTGGTGAAGCGCATGAGTGAGCGCCTTGAGGCAGACCGTGCGCTCAATCCCGTGAAAGATGGGGTCAATTTTATGGGGATGATGGCGATTGGACTCCTCGTTGTGGGACTCCTTGTCGCGATTGCCTCGAAGCTCTTGGGTCGCTCTGACAATAAGAAAGCGGGACGGCTTTATCGCTTCCCCGATGTGCTCGTGGGCGAGCGTCTTGGTGCTCCGAATGGCGGAGGAAAGGTCAGTGTGATTGATTTTGGCCGTCCCTCCGGGCAATAAACTTTGCCTTCGCGCGCTGGTAGCGCTTTTTGGGAATCATCTTCGGTAGGACAGCCGAGAGGAGGTAGATGACGGGATAGGTAAGAATCATCAAGAGGATGCCCATTGTCAGGAATCCTAGGATGAAACTTCCGGCATTCAGGGTCCCGAGCGCGGGGACGGTCACCTCTGCATTCCCGAAAACCATCGGGATATTGAAGGCTGATCTCAGGAGGTCTCCGAAGCTTTCCTGAAGCCGCCAAATGAAGCCCTGAGTGATCGGGTTCGTGACCCAGCAGGCGGCGATCGCGACTGGGACATTTCCCCGAAGCTTCACGGCGCTGAGGGCCGCTAGGATCATCTGGCCAGGGATCGGCAGCATCGCAAAAAAGAGGCCGACGGCGAGGCCGGATGAGAGCGTCTCGCGGCAGGGATGCCAGAGCTCGCGGTCGAACATCGGGGCGATGATCTTCTGGAGCCAGAGCCGGTTCTTCAAGGCCGGGCTCCGCAGAAAGCGGTAGGCCCGTCGCACTAAGCGGAGATAACGTTTCTTAATTTCGATACTCATTTCTCCTACGATGAACAATGCCTGCGATCTTGTTAGAATTCAAGTTCTACCAGAGGGCGTCGTATTCTTTACTGTCCTTAATCGCACGAACTTGCTCAAGACGGTCAGAAACTTCATCACTCCAGCGGTGGAATTCCTCGGGAATGGGGGCTTCATTTTGAACCCACTCGCCCGTGGCAGGGTGGGTGAAGCCGAGCCGCCAAGCGTGGAGCATGAGGCGGGGAGATTGGAAAACCTGCCGTGCGGGCTTCGAGTAGATCGGGTCCGCTAAAAGGGGATGTCCCATGTAGCGATTGTGCACGCGGATCTGGTGCGTGCGTCCGGTGTGGAGCGCGCAGAGGATGAGCGAGGTGCCATCGGGCGCCGTGTGGAGGAGGTGGAGATCGGTGATGGCGGGCTTTCCCGCGCCCGGGTTGCAGACGTCCATGCGCTGGCGGTGGACGGGGTGGCGGGCGATGTGATTGAAGACCGTCTGGTGCGCTTCCTTGGGAGGCGATTGGGCGACCGCGAGGTAGAGCTTCGCCGTCTTGCGTTCGGCGAACTGTGAGACGAGTCCTTGGTGCGCTTTGTCGGTCTTTGCGGCCACGATGCAGCCGGAGGTGTCTTTATCTAAACGATGAACAATTCCAGGTCGCTCCACGCCACCGATGCCGGCGAGCTGGCCATCGCAGTGATGGAGGAGGGCGTTGACTAAAGTGCCATCGGGATTTCCGGCAGCGGGATGGACCACCATGCCGTGCGCTTTGTTGAGCACGATGAGATCGGAGTCTTCATAAATGACGGAGAGCGGAATGTCCTGCGACACCATATCGAGTGGCGTCGGCTCCGGGATCTCGATGGTGACTTGATCGCCCGCCTTGAGCGCGACCTTGGCCTTCACCTTCTTGCCATTTAAAAGAATATGGCCCTCTTTGATTAAAGCCTGCACCCGCGAGCGCGAGAGGTCGGGAAGCTGGGCCGCGAGATAAGCGTCCAGCCGGTCGCCGCCGGGCTCGGGGATTGTGAGGGATTGCATCTGGCGCGAGGCTAAAGGGTGACTCTGGCTATTCAAGAGCGGTTCTAGGAATGGCCCGCAGGTTGAGAAAATTTCAGATGATTTTTTGGGCACCTGGGCTTCGGGCCCCGCTCACAGAGGCTAAGAGCCTCTGCTATGTTTTGCGGGGCCTCGTAGAAGAGGCTCTTAGCCTCTTAGCTCCTCGCTCAAGGCGGCTTTGATAAAGGGGGCGGTGATTGATTTTTTGGACTTGGCGACTTCTTCTGGGGTTCCTTTGGCGATGATTTGGCCGCCTTTGGGGCCGGCTTCTGGGCCGATGTCTAGGATGTAGTCGGCTTCGGCGGCGAGGTCCATGTGGTGCTCGATGACGATGACGGTGTGGCCTTCATCGACGAGGCGGTGGAGGACTTCGGTGAGTCTGGCGACGTCTTGCTGGTGGAGGCCGATGGTGGGTTCTTCGATGAGGTAGAGGTTCGTGTTCGTGCGGCCGACGTCGGTGATTTTTGGGCGGCCTTTGGTGAGCTGGGTGACGAGCTTGAGGCGCTGGGCTTCGCCGCCGGAGACGGTGGGGCTGGGCTGGCCGAGGGTGAGGTAGCCGAGGCCGGTTTCGGCGAGGAGGCTGAGGGGTTTCTGGAGCTTGGGGTGGGCTGAGAAGAAGTCGGCGGCGGTCTTGATGTTGAGGTTGAGGACGTCGCCGATGCTGAGGCCGTTGTAGCGGATCTCTAGGGAGGCTGGGTTGTAGCGCATTTCATCACAGGCTTCGCAGGGGACGTAGGTGGTGGGGAGGAAGTCCATCTCGAGTTTGATGCGGCCATTGCCTTTGCACTCGGAGCACTGGCCTTCTTTGTTATTAAAGGAGAAGCGTGAAGCGGTGTAGCCGCGCATGCGGGACTCGGGGAGTTGGGCGAAGAGGGCGCGGATGTGGTCGAAGAGTTTGACGTAGGTGGCGGGGCAGGAGCGGGAG
>JALZWA010000027.1 GCA_023299815.1 Akkermansiaceae bacterium | reverse complement strand
GCCGGGCGCTTTCTCGAATATTCTAGTCGCTCATTCGCGCCTAGTCCTCAGTTGTGGTCCCCAGACCACGCCTTCGTCACGCCTTGCCATTTCAAGAAATCACTCCGGCATTCTGCTCTTTTGAAACTCTACGTGGTATAACGGCAAAGACCCTGGGGATATCCGGATGAGTGGAAGGCGCTGGTGGGCTTGGATGATCAGAAGTCCGTAGACAAGGGGATCCTTGTAATGAGTGCGGGAAATAGTCGGGAGGCGGCTAAAAGAAGAGGCGTTTCCCTCAACTTTTGGAACGCTTACGCCAATATCCTTGCTGCTGTTTATGGCCCGCAATTGCCATGATGACGATGGTTTCCCCTTCGATCCGATACACGACGCTATACGGAAAACGCTTCATCAAATAACGATGATAGCCTCCTCCGACAGGAGGCCAAAACTCAGGGAAGTCGATGATGTTTCGCTCCGCTTGGCGCAGCTCAATATCAACCTCAGCCGCGAGGCTTTTCTCCTGCCCAAAATACCATTCAATAATGTGGAGGACTTCTAACCTCGCATCAGGGAGATACTTCAGAGTCATCGAGTCAGCATTTGCTCGATTTCACGATGAAGCTCGTCACTGCTGACGGCCTGATTTTCACCGGATTTCCAACGGGCAAGCCGAGCATCAAGTTCGGCTTGGAACTCAGGAGTCAGCTCCTCAGATTCATCCAAGCTCTCGATGAGCTTGGAGGCTAGGTAGGAGCGATCATTACGTGGAAGATCAAGGGCTCCTGAGATGATTTCAGTCGCGTTCATGGGATGAAGGTAGCATTCGATGGTTCAGAGTTCAATTCAATCAATGAGGTCTAGTTCCCGCGCGGGTGGCTTCTTTCGTAGACTTCGCGGAGATGCTCGACCGTCAAACAAAAACATGGCTGGCATAGAATAGGGATGAAACCTCTGGGAGAATAAGAGCTTGAGGAGACATTACCTCCTATTCCAGCCCCGCACTCTTACCCTTTCACCGTCTGCTCCACGCCCGCTTGTTTGAGGATTTCCGAGGGAGGTCCGGGGAAGGGGCGCCGATGGGCATGTTCCCGCTGTCGCCGATCGCTTTCCAGCCGGGATGGGTGCTGAAGGAGGCGGGGGAGCAGGCTGAAGTCGCTCGAATGCTCGTCCTCTATTTGAGGATTCTTGTAAAAAAGGCCAAGGTGAGGGCCCAGACTTGGGTGGCGATTTCGGGGTCGTGGCGGTGGCCGATATCGCGCATGAAAGCATGTTGGCCATTGAACTCGTGCCACGAGAGGGTGAGCCCAGCGTCGGTCATGGTGTCGTAGATCTCGCGGCGGCCTTCGCGGGAGATGTGGGGATCTTGTCGTCCCCAAATCATGAGCATTTCGGCCTGAATCTCAGCAGCGCGGTCGAGGGTGCCGTCGTTCCCGCCTTTCCCAAGCGAGCGCTGGGGGAGGTCGGTGCCGTAGAAGCTCGCTCCGGCAGTGATCTCGGGTTGGGTCACGCAGGCGCGAAAGCTCAGGTGACCGCCCAAGCAGATGCCGAGTGCTCCGATTTTTCCCGAGCAGGCTTCGTTGTTTTGTAAGAATTCCACAAGGGCGGAAGCATCGTCATCGAAGGAGGCGATTTCCTTGGTGACCTTGAGTTGGTTGCCACGGTCGGTGCCGGGCTTGTCGTATTCGAAGACGGCGCCGAGTTCTTCGAATTCATGGTAGACCTCGGGAGCGAGCACAAGGAAGCCATGGCCTGCTAGGTATTCTGCCGCGCGCCGGATGGGAGCAGTGACTTGATAGATCTCGGAGTAAAGGATGATGGCCGGATACTTCCCCTCCGCAACGGGCCGAAAAATATGGGTGCGCATCGGTCCTCGGGGAGTGGAGAGGTCAGCGTGTTCATCATTGCGGTAGATCATGGGGAGAGGGGGTGAAATTGCAGGAGTCAAACTGCGGTGCTCTTTGCAGAGGTTCGCAGTTTGAAATCCTTCATTTTTTTGAAGGGCGACGGGGAAGGGATTAGTTCACTTCGGTCGCTACCAAGCGGACAAACAACTTGCCGTCTATCGCATTGGTGCCTGAAATTTTGACCGTCACCTCGTCGCCAACAATGGAAACAGTGAGATTAAAGGTATTGGCTGAAATCCCAATGCTGTTAGGGAAGCTGGAAAGGTCCGTGCCCCATTCCGCGGCGAGAGTGGTCGTGGCAATCGTATCTGGATTACGATTGAAGACGAGAGTGATGCCTCCTGCGGTATCAGTAGTGAAGGCCGGAAAGATGTCGGAAAAATCATGAACGAGAGGGTCGCCGCCGAGAATCCACTCGAGTCCATTGCCGAGGCCGTCGCGATCGGCATCATCTTCAAAGCCAGCGAGAGCCCCGGAGTCGATGTTTGAAATGTTGATATTGGCCCAGAGTTCATATGGCGTGGCACCTGTGGTGACGCTCACAACTCCGTCGGTTCCGGTGAACCGGGCATCATCAATATTGTCAGCTCCAGAGTCTGTCGCTCCCCATGTGCCTTCAGCTTGTTGGGCGTCGCCGAAAAACAGGGTATCGACGACTTCTGTTCCAGTGGACCTCACTCGGCCTCCCTCGATACGCAAGGCCCCGTCATCAGGAAGGGCGGTGCCATTAACCTCTAAGATGCCACTCGTCATGATCGTGTCGCCCTCATAGGTATTGGCTCCGCCAAGAATCAGGGTTTGCGCGAAAGACTTGGTGAGGGACCCGGGACCCGAAATGACTCCATTGTAGGTTATGTTCCAGGCTCCGCTCGGAGTGGTGGTGCGAATCTCTCCTCCTGCGGCACCGAGAGTGATCGAGCGGTTGGCATTAAGTTCAAAGCTTGATCCGACTAAGTGAGCCCGCAAGCTCCCGCCGTCTAGAACGATGGAGTCGGCCACCGGGGTGGTGGGAGCTGAGCCCAGTGCCTCGTCTGCATTAATTCTAACAATTCCTTCGGTGATGGTAGTTGAACCGCTGAAGGTATTGGCGGCTCCGTCTAAATTGAGCTCTCCGGCACCCGTTTTTACGAGGCTGAAATTGTTAGCGTCATCAGTCGCCGGAAGGTCCCGGTTTCCGATTTGATTATTATAGGTGCCTCCATCGGTGATGGTGAGGACCGCGGGGGTGGCGCTTCCATTGACCAGCCGACCAGCTGTTCCTCCTGAGTTGGCCAAGGCGCCGATGGTTTGGTCAAAGCCGTTCATGGAGAATTCTGCGGTGCCAGCAGTTGATCTGATAGAAAGAGTCCCCGAGGCTGGGAGGATATTAACCGCGCCTGCAATGATGAGCCCTTCTTCGATCGACGTTCCTCCGCTGTAGTCATTGGTGCCTGTGTTTTCAATGCGAAGGATCCCGTCTCCACTCTTGACCAATCCTCCGGAGCCGGTGAGGCCCCCCTCGCCCGCAAAGACATATTCCAGTGCAGTAGCGGCATTGCGGACACTGACTCCAATAGGATTCAGATTGCCGACCAGATTAACGGTGCCACTGAGACCATCAAAGTTCTCGTCAAAAACGGCAAAGTCGCCATCGGAGTAAAGTGAGGCGCCAGCATCCCAGTTTGCCGAGCTGAGATCCCAATCAGCAGAGCCACTAGAAACGACATTTTCACCGTCACCGAACCAAGCTCGCTCGCCGAAGTTCACCCGACCCGCCACGCTTAAGCTCGTTGTTGAGGAGCCACCGATGGTTTGGGCGCTTCCATTAGTCCGATTTTTAATGGTTGAGGCAGCTCCCGGAGTTCCGGTCTTGAATCGCATGGCAGTCCCCGTGCCCGTGTCGATCGTTTGGATATGGAAGTAGAAGCAAGTGGAGTCGGCAGAGGTCCATTCGACTGGGGTGTCGAAGTTGACGTAATACTCGTCCACTCCAGCATCCGCTTGGTCAAAAGTCACATCAATCGTGCCAATGAGGATCTCGCTGGTTGTGCCGTCAAAAATATTGTCATCGCCGCAGCTGTAGATTCGAATGCGGTGGTCAGCATTCTGCGTGTTGTTGGTGCCATCGCTTGTGGGGTCGTTGGCCCAGATGGGCATGGCAATTCCGGTAAACTCGACCTTGTCTCCCACGGCCCAACTCGCGGAGCCATCAATTTCCCATCCCCAAGTGGGGTTTCCGCCATCAGCGACCATGTCGCCGCCTCCGGTGGTGGCTTGGTCCACGAAGAGAACCGTGCCAGTCCCTCCATTTCCAGCAACGAGCTGGCTGGTGGCTCCTCTGGTGTAGCCCTTGACGTAGTCCGCGCCCTGCGTGGCGGTCATGGTGGCAACCGCGAGGGCTGCACTGCAGATTAAGGTGGTTTTCATGGCTCGTTAATTGAAAAAATTTTGAGAGTGGAGGCAATGCTCTCAATACAAGAGTAATACGTTGGAGTATTGAGGGGGGCCAACCATAAAATTTAGCACAGATTCGTCTCCTAGTTGAGAAAATAAGTTCAGTAGCAATGAGCCTGCCTGAGCTGACCTTTCGAAAAGAGGCGGCTTCAAGGCCTTCCCGCCAAAGGAGGGCTTCCCATGATCTCGTCCCAGTGTGGGCGGAGTCGCATCTCACGGAAGCTCACTTTGCAAGCGATCTTTTTCACCTCGGGAATTTTCAAAAGTTACTGCAGGAATTGCCACTCTCTTTTCAAGAAGATAGGCTCCAATCCATGCGTTCAATTTTTCCAGCCATCACATTGTTGGGCTTGATGATATCTTTGCTTCAGGCCGCCCCCGTCACTCTTAAGAGTGCCGATGGAAAGTCGATCACCTGTGAGCTCATCTCACTGGAAGGTGAGGTCATCGAATTCACGAATTCAGCGAACCGCAAAAAATACAAACTCCCGCTCGAGCGGCTCGACGAGGCTTCGAAGAAGATCGTCCTCGATTGGTCCAAGTCTCCGGCTTCCAAATCTTCCCGAATGAAGATTCAGACCAACATTGTTCGCGGTAACAAAAAATCCCAGATGGAGAACTACGATGATCGGCAAGTCACGGTGACTCCCAAGGTCACGGTGGAAAATGGCGACTCCCAAAAAGGCAGTGCTCCCGCTGAGGTTGTCACGGTCACCTTTGCCACACCGGTGAACACTCCGAATACCTATTACGTCATCACCTCACAAAAGGTGGCTGTCCCGGCACTGGAGCCCTTGAGTGATCATCCCGTCACGTTTGCAAGTGGCTCGATCATTTACGATAACAAGAAGTATGCGAAACACGGGAATCGTTACTACGGCTACGTCACTTTACTGCTCGTGGATGGAGAGGTGATCGCCAGTGAATCTCACCCCCGTGGTGCTTTCAGTGAGGTTTCTTCTGCGATTCTCATGAAGCTGCAAGCAGGCAGGCAGTATCAAAAAAACTTCAGTGACGTTCAGATCGGGCAGTAGGGAGGCTGTCTGTCGATCACGCGAGCGAGGAGTCTTATCTTCGGCGAGAACATCTGACTTTTCGTTGTCACTTGAAAAGTGATGTGGTTTCTTTTTTATGATGACTCGTCGTTCTTTCCTCCGCACTTCCGCAGCTGGCTCTCTTTTTGCAGGAAGCGCTCAGACTCTCAGCGCTCTTGCTGCTGACAACGTCTACCGGGTAAACATTGGCATTCAGCTCTACACCCTCCGTGATGGGCTCAAGGCTGATACAGCGGCCACGATGAAAGTTGTCGCTGGTGCGGGCTACAAGCAGGTCGAGATGTATGGCTTCCCGAAGTCTGATGCGATGGCGAAGGCAGCTCGCGACAATGGCTTGGCGCTGAACTCAGCTCACTTCGACTGGGAAGCAGCGGTGAATCCATCTGATGAAGGTTTTTCGGACTTTAAGAAGATCGTTGAAAAAGCGCAGGAGATGAAGCTAAGCCACCTCGTGGTGCCTTACCTTCATGATAAGGATCGTAAGACCTTGGATGACTACAAGCGTGTCGCGGAGACGCTGAACAAGGCTGCGCTCGTTGCCAAAGATGCGAACATTCAACTGGGTTACCACAATCACTCCTTTGAATTTCAGCCCATGGAGGGTTCGAGTGGCTACGATGTTTTCATTGCGGAGTTTTCTCCTGAGATGAAGTTCGAGATCGACGTCTTTTGGGTCCGAGCAGCAGACCTAGATCCTGTGACGCTCATTAAGAAATTGAAGGGCCGTGTTTCTCAGCTTCACCTTAAGGATCTCAAAAAAGGATCCGAACTTCCGATTTATCAGAAGATGCCGAATGATGCTTTTAAGGAACTTGGGAGGGGGATGATCCCGATAGAACCCATCATCGCAGCGGCCAAAGATGCAGGTGTGGTCCACTGCCACGTGGAGCAAGATCAGTCACCAGATCCGCTCGCGAGCATTCAGGAGAGTGTGACTTATTTAAAGAGTCTGTAGGGTTTCTACGGCTGGGCTCTGCTGTTTTCTCTGAAAATGTTGATATTCAGCGCCTTTCTAGGACGCCTTGGGTTTCTTGACTTTTTGGGGCCACTGAAGGAACTGAGATCCGGTTATAATTTTCCATTTCAATTTTAGTGACTTAATAGGGGCAAGTTTGCTTTTGTAGGGGCGTCCTTATCCCCCCCGACATTGTATGAAAATTCTTGTAGGCCTCGTCCTGTTTCTTATCGCCCTGATCATCAGCACTTTTTTGGCAAAGCCAATTTACCGGGATCATATCCAGCGTGATCTTACTGAAAAGGTCTCCGCCATTCTCATCGAGCATGATCTCGATCCCTCGGGGATCGAAGTTCAGGGTCATCACCTCACTGAAATAGGAGCGCTTCCTGCGGGTGAAGCGGCCAGAGAAGAACTCCTGAATGACTTGGATGGTGTCATTGGCCTCTATGTTGATCTCGATGTGGAGTCAGCGCCGGTTCTTCTCCCACCTCATTTCCGCCTCGCGGAGCAAGCGGATGACTCGGTCATTCTAAGTGGAGTGATTCGTGATGAGAGCGAGCGGAGCTACCTTGTGAATCTTGCTGGCACTCCGATCAAAGCAGGCGGTAAGCCTCGCACGGTAATCGACAAGCTGGAGCTTAGCAGTGAAGTGGCCGCGATCGAGCCGAGAGAGAAGCTCTCCGCTTTGACTCCTGCACTCTTTACCACTGCGGAGAAAGCCTACGTGAACTGGAGTCCCTCTGAGCTGGAGATCGGTGGCATGATCGATAGTGAGGGCGACCAAGAGCCTCTTGTGAGAATCGCGGGTGGTCTCGCGGTGGAAGAGGTGGCCTTTGCTAACAAGCTTCAGGTCGAGCCTTATCGGGATCTTGATTTTGGTCTCGAAAGAAAAGACGGCGTGATCGTCGTGAGGGGACTTTTGCCGAACCGCCAGACGCAGACAAGCTTACTGAATCTGGTGAAAGCGCAGGCTAAAGATACGCAAGTCATCGATAAGACCACCCTCGCGGTCCGCTCCAAAGACGCGTGGTGGGCGAAAAATCCCCAGAGTTTCCTTCCGTCCTTTCTCTCCTCCACCGAAGGGCCTGCCTATGTGCACTACTTCTCGAATCGCTTTGTCGCAAAAGGAACCTTTCCTAATAAATCAGATTATAGCGTCGCTCAGAAGCGCATCGCGAAGTTGCCCAAGAAGATTAAGCGTGAGGCTAAGCTCGATTTCCTCACAAACCCTGAGCCAGCAGTGGCGGTTGTTCCCGTGACCCCCGCAGTAATCCCGGGAGCTCCCACCCTTCCTGGGACTCCTGCGGAGCCAGTAGCACAGCCTGAAGAAGCCAAGGAACCTGCCATGGCAGTCGCAGTCGTTGAGCCAGCGACTCCAGCGCTTCCCGCAGGTGATCCGGCCGAAGCAGCCGGGCTTGTGCAGGCGCTGAAGCCACTTGCGGTCTACTTTAATAGCTCCTCTTCCTACATTAAGACGACGGAGAATAAAAAGATCGAGGAGGCGGCTCGTCTCATCCTTGCTTCAAAAAATGTCACCCAAGAACTGACCGTCGGCGGTTATGCCGACCTCCGCGGAAATGCGAAATACAACCGCTCGCTCTCGCTGCAGCGAGCCAATGCCGTGCGCGATCGCTTGATCGCAAAAGGCGTCCCTGCAAGCCGCCTTACCGTGAATCACTTTGGTGAGGACACCTCCCAAACCTCTCGTAAAAACCTCTGGAAAAGCCGCCGAGTCGAAATCTCGCTCGCTCCAGCCGCTCCAGCCGCTCCAGCCGCCGAGTAATCATTCACCCCCATACATATTAAAGAAAGCCATGAGCATCATCGCCACTGACAAACTCTTCTATACCCACGCTTTGGAAACCTACCTCATTGGTGGGCTTCTCATCTTCCTGATCGGCCTCCTCTTTGGGTGGCTCCTCTGGCGTCATTGCCGAGCACAGGCGGAACGTGTCGAAGCGATCAATGACATCCTCCGCGATCGCCAGGAGGTCCTCACTAAGAAGAGTCGCCAGCTCGTCAAGCTGGTTGACGGTCTCTCTGAGACGCCCTCGGCATAAATTTCTCTCCCCTCAGAAAAAATGATTCTTTTAAGCATTACCGAACATCTAGAGAAGATTCCCTTTCTCCTCTGGCTCTTTCTTCCTGTCGTCTTATTCTTCCTCGGGGGTCTCATCCTCGCTTGGTGGATTTGGTATAAGCACGCGCGTCGTCTGAACCTCGCCCTTGCTGAGCACGATCGCCTCAGCGCCGAACTCTCAGGAGTTTACGAGAGTGATTACGACCTTGGCACCAAGCTCAAAGGAGCCTTTGGAAAACAGAAAGAGCACTGGGAGCACGAGCTCAGCCAGAGCCATGGCCGCATTGCGAATCTCACCAGCGACCTCGCGACACAGAGCACAAGCTTCTCAGATCTTGATCAGAACTTTGGTTCTTATAAGAGCAAGAGCGAAGGTGAACTGAAGGAACTGCGGGACGCCCGCGTGACCCTTGAGCAGGAGCTGCAGGATCAGCGCGCGACCATCGTGAACCTCGAGGCGACTCGTGACGACTTCACCGCTCAGGTAAAAACTCTTGAGGGATCCCTCAAGGACGGTGAGGCAAAAATCAGCACGCTCAAGGCGACCCGCCAGGATCAAGAAAGCGAACTCGGGAAGCTCGGCGCGGAGTGCACGGATCTCAGAGCCCAGCTCGGTGATCGGGATTCTAAGCTCGGCAGCCTAGAGGGGAACCTCTCTAAAAAGGTGGCCGCCTTTGGTCTTCTTCAAACCCAGTTTGATGATGGACAAGGCGAAGCCGTGAAACTGCGCAGCCAGATCTCCGGCCTTGAGTCCAATCTCGGTGGGAAAAACAACGAACTCGAGCAGCTCCGGAATAAATTCGCAGGCTTGGAGAAATCCTCCGCCGAGAAGGCAGAAGAGATTCAGCGCCTCCGCGGAAGAATCGGCGAGCTCGAGGAATCCTCGACGGGCCTCCAGCACGAGCTCGATGGCTTGCAGGGCCAACTCAGCGAGCGGGACACCAAGCTCGGCAGCCTAGAGGGGAACCTCTCTGAAAAGGTGGCCGCCTTTGGTCTTCTTCAAACCCAATTTGATGATGGCAAAGGGGAAGCAGAAAACCTCCGCCATCGCATCTCTGAACTCGAAGAGAACCTCGGAGGGAAAGACCACGAACTCGAGCAGCTCAGAAACCATCTTGGCGGCTTGGAGAAATCCTCCGCCGAGAAGGAAGAAGAGATCCACCGCCTTCACGGAAGGATTGGCGATCTCGAGGAATCCTCGGCTGGTCTCCAGAACGAGCTCGATGGCTTGCACGGCCAGCTCAGCGAGCGGGACACCAAGCTCGGAGGCCTAGAGGGGAACCTCTCTGAAAAGGTGGCCGCC
>JALZWA010000026.1 GCA_023299815.1 Akkermansiaceae bacterium | reverse complement strand
CGTTGAGGGCGGCGGGTTGGTCGGTGGCGGGGTTGGTGATCTTCATGGCGATGCCGGGAAGATTGGGGCCGACGGAGCCGGGGCGGTGGGCGGGGATGACGGGGGTGCCATCGCCGGGGTCTTCGAGAGGGAGGTTGACGTTTGAGCCTGGTGAGGTCTCGGTGAGTCCGTAGCCTTCCATGGGGAGTTTGCCGAATTTGTCGTGGAAGGAGTTTGCGAGGTTGTTGGGTAATTTTTCGGCTCCGGTGATGACGAGCTTGAGCGAGGAGAGCTGTTCGGGCTCGATGCGACGCATGTAGCCGCGAAGGAAGGTGGGGGTGGCGAGGAGGAGGTCGACGCTGTGTTTATCGATGAGCTCGGCGAGGCGCTTGTTATCAAGTGGGCTGGGGTAGGTGACGAGGTCTAGGCCTTCGATGATGGGGAACCAGAGGGTGACGGTGCAGCCGAGGGAGTGGAAGAGGGGAAGGCAACCGAGGAGTTTGGCGTCATCAGGTAGGCGGAGCTGGGAGCCGAACTGGGTGACGTTTGCGAGGAGGTTGCGATGGGAGAGGGGGACACCTTTTGGTTCGCCGGAGGAGCCGGAGGTGAAGAGAAGGATGGCTTCGTCATCGCCCTTTTGTCCGCCGATTCCGAGAATCTTGGTAAGAATGGAAGTCGGAAGAATCTTGGAGAGGATGACCCACTTGATGATGTTTTTTTTGATCTGGGGAAGTCGGCGCTCGATGAAGATGAGGTCGCGGTTCGGGGGCCAGGGGAAGTCGGGGACCTTGCGGACGAAGGGATCGGCGGTGATGAATTTATCGATGTCGGCTTGGCGGATGCTGGATTTTACGGCTTCGCGGGAGGCGGTGAAGTTCAGGTTTACCGGGATTTTGTTGGCGAAGAGGACGGCGAGGTTTGCGACGAGGCCGCCTTTTCCGGGAGGGAGAAGGATGCCGACGCGCTTTTTCTTGGTGGCGGCTTTGATTTCTTTGCTGAGGGCGATGGCGGCGCCGAGGATTTTATCGTAGCCGAGCTCGGAGTCGTCTGTGCCATCGAAGAGGGTGGTGCTCTGGCCGTGTTTTTTGAGGCCCTCGATGAGGGCGACGGTGAGGGAGCCGCTGAAGAATTCGCGCTGGGAGAAGGATTCTTCGGCGGCTTGGAGGATGGCTTCGCGGTAGTTTGCGGGAGTCGCCTTTTCTACGGAGAGATCATTTGCGAAGTTGAGAACGGCAGAGGGGAGCTTGTCGATGTTCTCGACTGAGAGGACGCACTCGGCGGGGACCGAGATGTCGAGCGGAGAAATGGGGAGGCCGAGTTGGCAGAGGGCGGCAATGGTATCGGAAGGGATTTGGCAGGCGGTGGCAGGGAGGCTGGTGACTTTTCCGGGGACGAAGATGAGGAGGTCGGTGCCGGTGATCTTTGAAGCGAGAGTTTTGCCGACCTCGGCGAGTGATTTGTCTTTTTGTGAGAAGGAGGCGCCATTTTTTCCGCTGCTTTGGAGGAGGGATTCAAGGGTGGGGTCGAGGGCGGTGGATTCCTCGACGAGCCAGGTGACGTTACGGTTGCCGAGAGCGGAGAGGAGTTCACTGGCTTGGGCTGAGTCGAGTCTGCCGGGGATGATGAGGGCGCCTTTTGAGGGGAGGCGTTCTAGATGATGGACTTGGGCGGAGCTACTCATTGGGAAATGGGACTTGCGGACTGACTGAGAGATACACGAAACGGGGGGAGAGGTAACGAAAAAGGCTCTTGAGGGCTCTTTCTTTCTTCCAGCCTGATCGAGGGGTTGTTAGGAGAAGGGGATACAATAGTGACGATGAGTAATATTCAAGGAAAGCGCGACGCCGAAGGTCGCTACTGGAAGGCCAACCTACGGTGGTTGATGGTGATTTTAGGGACGTGGTTTTTTGTGTCCTTTGGGTGTGGGATTCTTTGGCGGGATTGGCTCGATGAGAAGTTTTTCAAAATCGGGACGGCACCCTTTGGCTTCTGGATGGCTCAGCAAGGTTCGATTATTACCTTTGTGCTCTTGCTGGTGGCTTATGCGAAAATCATGAACGGGCTGGATGCGAAATTTAAAGTAGACGAGGAGGAGTCGAAATGAGCCAAGACATCTGGAATTACCTATTTATTGGAGCCTCGTTCGCGCTCTACATTGTGATCGCTTTTAAGCAAAGGGCGGGGTCGACGAAGGAATACTACACTGCAGGTGGTGGGGTGTCGCCTTTTGCCAATGGGATGGCGACGGCGGCGGATTGGATGAGTGCGGCGACCTTTATCTCGATGGCGGGATTGATCGCGAGTAGTGGATACGATGGCTCGCGCTTCTTGATGGGGTGGACGGGCGGATTCGTGCTGCTGACGGTGCTGATGGTTCCTTTTCTGAGGAAATTTGGAAAGGCGACGGTGCCGGACTTTATTGGAGATCGTTATTATTCAAAAGCGGCTCGTTTAGTGGCGGTGATTTGCGCGATTTTTATCTGCCTGACTTATATTATGGGTCAGATGCGCGGAGTGGGGATCGTGTTTTCTCAGCTTTTTGGAATCGGAATTCCTGCGGGGGTGATTATTGGGGCGACGATTGTCTTTTTCTACGCGGGGCTCGGTGGGATGAAGGGGATCACTTACACGCAGGTGGCGCAGTATTGCGTGATGGCTTGTGCTTATACGATTCCAGCGATCTTTATCGCGATTGTGCTGACGGGGAATTTCATCCCTCAGCTGGGTCTGATCGGGGAGTATACGAAAGGGGGAGATGCGACGCCATTTCTAGAAAAGATCAATACGATCAATACCGATCTGGGCTTTAGTAAATATACCGATGGGTCGCTCTCGAAGATCGATATGTTCTGTATTACGGCGGCGCTGATGTTCGGCACGGCGGGGCTTCCGCACGTGATTGTGCGCTTTTTCACGGTGAAGAATGTGAAGGCGGTGAGGCTCTCAGCTTGCTGGACGCTGGCCTTTATTGCGGTGATTTATCTTACGGCGCCGACGATTGGGGCCTTTGCTCGGGTGAATCTCATCGGCGAGTTACAGGATACTTCTTATAAGGACGCGCCTGCGTGGTTTCAAGATTTTGAAGAGACGGGTCAGATGGCTTGGGTGGATAAGAATGGTGATGGTAAGATCCAGTATTTCGGTCCTGGGAAGTCTGAGTCAGGAAAAGATGGCGCGGTCTTTGCGGAAAAGGCTCCTATTTTTGCCGAAGGCCGTGGGGCGAGTGGTGAGAGGCTTTTGAAAAATGATCTCGTGAGCGCGAGTCCGAATGAGCTCTGGTTTGGAAAAGACATCATGGTGATGGCGAATCCACACATGGCGGGTCTTCCGAAGTGGGTGATTGCGCTGCTGATGGCGGGATGTATCGCGGCGGCGCTTTCGACCGCGGCGGGTCTGCTGCTGGTGCTCTCGACCTCGATTTCACACGACCTCATGAAGAAGATCATTAAGCCGGACCTTACCGATAAAGAGGAGATCAAGTGGGCGCGGATTGCCTCGCTCGGTGCGCTTTTGGTGGCGGTCTGGTTTGGTATTAATCCTCCGGGTGCTTTTGTGGCTAAGACGGTGGCCTTTGCCTTCGGCATGGCGGCTTCCTCATTTTTCCCGGCTCTTTTGTTGGGAATCTTTTCGAAGAGGATGAATAAGGAGGGAGCGATCGCGGGAATGGCGACGGGGATTCTCTTCACTCTCGGTTACATCATCTACTTCTCGTATCTCGGGGGCACGAAGTCTCAGTATTTCTTAGGGATTTCGCCTGAGGGGATTGGCTTTGTGGGAATGATCTTGAACTTTATCGTCTCGATCGTGGT
>JALZWA010000025.1 GCA_023299815.1 Akkermansiaceae bacterium | reverse complement strand
CCGTGATCGCGGCGGGCGCGGACGTGCTGATTCTCGGCTGCACGCACTATCCTTTCTTAAAGGGCGCCATTTCTGAGGCCCTCCCGGAGACGGTTCGCGTGATCGATACCGGAGCAGCAGTGGCGCGCCGCGTGGCTAATCATGCGCTCACGGAAGATGCCAATCCGGAGATCCGACTTCATAGCACCGGCCCTCTCAGCGAGTTAGAGCGCCTTGTGCCGATCCTTTGCTCTGATTTAAAGGCGAGCTGTCATCCCTTTTCGCTCTCATGAAACGAGCACCGCTCATTGCCACCCTCGCTTTGCTCGTGGGGATCATTTTCATCCTCGGGAAACCAGCGAAGCCTCCCCTTCCGATGGAGGAAGAAGTAAACGAGCGCTATGCCATGGGAGAAAAGACCAAAGATGGGACAGGCAAATATTACATGGGCCGCGAGATCGCGCAGGTGATGGGTCATCCGGCGATCAACTGGCTGGAGCGGGATGAGCGCGAGAGTGAAGAGTCACCATCGATGGCGATTCGTCTTTTGAAACTGAAGCCGGATGCGGTGATCGCGGACATTGGCGCGGGCTCGGGATACTATACCTTCCGGCTTGCGAAGCAGCATCCGCAGGGCGAGGTGATCGCAGTGGATATCCAGCCGGAGATGATCAGCTACTTAGAGCACGAAAAGACGCTGCTAAAGGCTGAGAATGTCTCGGCTCATCTGGGGAGGATCGATGACACCTTATTAGAGGAGGGATCGATCGATGCGGCGATCATGGTGGATGCCTATCACGAGTTCTCTCATCCCTACGAGATGGTGAAGTCGATCACGCGCGCGCTGCGCCCGGGAGGTCGCCTTTTCCTCGTGGAGTATCGCGCCGAGGATCCCACGGTGCCGATCAAGCCGCTGCATAAAATGAGTGAGAAACAGGCCCAAAAGGAGATGGCCGCGGCGGGTCTGGAGTGGACTGGAACCAAGCACGATCTCCCATGGCAGCACCTGATGATCTTCGAGAAAAAATGAAGAGTCACCATTTATTAGATCCAAAGCAGCCTTATCTGCTGGGCATCTCGGGCGGGCGAGACTCGGTCTTTCTGCTGCACTGGCTGAGGGAGCGGGATTTTGAAAAGGTGACCCTTTGCCACCTCAATCATGGTCTGCGAGGTGAGGAGGCGATCCGAGATGAGCGCTTCGTGCGGGAGCTCGCGGCAGAGCTGGGACATGAGGTGATCATCGGGCAGGAAGATGTCGCAGCGCGGGCTGAGAGAGACTCGCTCTCGCTAGAGACGGCGGCGCGGGAGGCGCGGCATCGCTTCTTCGAGAGCTGCGCGCAGGAAACAGAGATCCAAGACGTGCTTCTGGCCCACCATGCCGATGACCAAGTGGAGACGGTCCTCTTCCGACTACTGCGAGGATCGACAGGTCTGAAAGGAATGCACGCGCGACAGGAGATGGGCGGGCTCGTTTTCCTGAGACCTCTTTTGGCAGTGCGGCGCGAGGAAATCTCGGCCTACTTCACTAAGCACGACCTTCCCTTCTGCGAGGATTCCTCAAATCAAGAATCATTTGCCACCCGGAATCGCCTCCGGAACGAAGCCATCCCCTTATTAAAGGAGATCATGAAGCTCGATCCCTCCCCCGCCCTCCTCCGAGCTACCTCTCAGCAGGAAGAGCTCGAGGACTATCTCGCACAGGAACTTGCAAAGCATGACTTACTCGATCCACAGGGGCGCATGCATCTCCCGACGCTGCGGGGGCTCGCTCCAGTTCTCCAGCGGCGCGCGCTACACATTTACTTAAAAGATGCTGACATTCCCGATCTCAGCGCGGCGCTCATCGATTCGAGCCTCGGGCTTTTGGAGCCTGATTCAGCGGCCTCGGTGAATCTTCCGGGCGGTCTCCGCTTGCGCCGAAAAGAATCCCGGCTCTTTATAAGCCCATGAAAATCCTCTTCGCACTTTTAACTCTCTCCCTGGCTTCCTGCGGTCTTTTAAAAAAGATCGGTTATAAGGAGCCCGCTCCGGAGATCAAGAAAGACGAAGGACGCCGGGTGATCGGACGGGTGGCCTCGGTGTCAGCTGAGGGAAAATTTGTCCTTATTCAAAAATATCGCCCTGGGAAGCTCCCCGAGAATACCCTTTTCCAATCTCACGGCATCAGCGGTTCCCAAGGGAGCCTGAAACCGACGGGTGAAAGGGTGCGGGATTTCTTTGCGGCCGACATTATTTCGGGAAATACCGTCATTGGCGATGCCGTCACCGGCCTTCCAATGGTCTCAAAAGAGCCCAAAACAAGCCCTGTAGAGGCTCCAAAAACGACAAATCCGACCCCAGAGACGCCTCCGAGTGAGTGAAACTTCAAATTTTTTTAATAAATTTGAAGCTTCTCCCTGCTCTCTAAGATCTCTTAAATACCTAGAGAAATAAGAGTTTCAGCTCCTTTGATGTAGTCGGTTACCTTGTTTATTTAAAAACTTATGCAGTTTCGTCTTGAAAGTTTTATGGATTCGACGGTATCTTCCGTCTCGAAGCTGCTGGGCAACCTGTGTTGTCCTCATTAACCGAAAGTCGTATTACAATGAAAACGAACCCCATCAATCAGTCCGCAAGCGGACAAGTGGACAACGACCGCCTCGCGGATTTCGTCCTCTTTACTCAACGCTCATGTATCCTCAACCTCTCAAGTGAGCTAAACCGTGGAAACCTCTCCTTCCCACAGTTTTTCCTCCTCACTTACCTTTCTAGCGAAGACTACCTCACGATGTCTGCGATCGCTAAGAAGATGGGTCACTCCACCGCTGCCGCTACTGGCCTCGTGGATCGCCTCGAGAAGCTTGGATTCGTAGAGCGCGTTCACGCTGCTGAGGATCGCCGCAAGATCATGGTTCGCATCACCACAAATGGTGTTGAGCTGGTCGCCAAAATGCGCAATCACATCGCAACCGAGCTCTCTTCCGCGATGGCAGACCTCGATGACAACGAAACTGCTGGCATGGCTGTGGCCAACCAAGCAATCGTTGGAAAAAATCTCTAAAGAAAACCCCCACAACCCGCCGAGGAAACTTGGCGAGTTAGAGACGCTTTCGTAGGCTCCGGCCATGACGAAAGCGTCTTTCTTTTTATCCCCCCTTCTCGAGGACGGCTCAATCCGGGCCGACTTCGTCGAAAGGGTTCCCGAAATCCCCACCTCCACGGACAAGGAGGAGACACTCGCTCGCTTGCAACCCACGCACGAGGCCGCAGCCAAGGAGCTCGAATTCACCGAGACCTACCTCGCCGAGCAGGTCCACGGCTCCGAGCTGAAGATCATTAAAAAAGGCTCTCCGCTGATGACGAAAGACGTCGATGGCCTTCTCACTGCCGAGCCAGACTGCCTGCTGGGGATTCACGTGGCTGACTGCGGGGCTCTTTATCTCGTAGACTCCGAGAGCGGGGCGCTCGGGCTGCTACACTCAGGCAAAAAAGGGACCGAGCAAAACATTCTCGGCCGCGCCATTTCCCGCATGGGAGAAGAATTCGGAACCCGCGCGGAGAACCTCACCGTCCTCCTCGGCCCCTGCATCCGCCCGCCGCACTATGAGATCGATTTCGCAGCGACAATCCGCGAGCAAGCGCTCACCGCCGGAGTGCCGCCCGCGCAATACCATGACGACGGACTCTGCACCGCATCTGATTTGGGACGCTTTTATTCCTATCGTATTGAAAAAGGAGACACTGGGCGCATGCTCGCCCTCCTAGGACGCCTCCCCTCATGACCACCTATCCTCCTGCAAAGATCAACCTCTCCCTGCGCATCACCGGAAAACGTGATGACGGCTTCCACGGGCTTGAGACCCTCGTCCTCCCGGTCACGAGCCTCTGCGATGAGCTCACCTTTAAAAAAGCAGACGCCTTTTCCCTCGAATGCGACACCCCCGGTGTTCCCACTGATGAATCGAATCTCGTCTCGCGCGCGCTGCGGCTTTTTGAAAAAGGAACCAACATCCCCTGCCCCTACCAGATCACCCTCACCAAGCGCATCCCCCACGGCGCAGGACTCGGAGGCGGAAGCGCTGATGCCGCACACACCTTTCTCGCGCTTAATGAACTCACCGGTGCAGGAATCCCCCTAGAAACACTGGCCGAGTGGGCTGCGGAGCTCGGCTCGGACATCCCTCTTTTCCTCTACGAAAAACCCTGCTGGTGCACCGGCCGCGGCGAAATCATCGAGCC
>JALZWA010000024.1 GCA_023299815.1 Akkermansiaceae bacterium | reverse complement strand
CATCATTACCGAGGTTTGAGGGCTCCTGAATTTCCTTATTGTAGTCGTAGTCAAAGATCACCTGATAATAGCGATCGTTGACCTCTTTCGTTCTCCAAGGGCCATAGAGAGCAGCCTGGCTTTGGTCCCGATCAAGGCCATTGTATTTCGCGTTACTGCTTCCCCGTGCTGCCTTGAATTCGAAGAAAGAAATTTGGTAAGGGTTCTGATCCTTAGCACTCTCAAGACCCACAAGAGGCCCCATCAGTTCATTGTCGCTGCGCTTCTCGGCATCGGTGGTTTCACCCTCGCTGAGAGGAAGCTCGTCATACTTGTCGAAATAGAGGTCGATGGCATCGGAGAGCGAGCGGATAGCCGCGGCCGCGGTGGCCTCTGCTGCTCTTTGTTTTGCTCCTGCAGCCACGCTGAGACCGAGGCCTGCTAAGACTGCGATGATGGCGATAACGACGAGAAGTTCCACTAGGGTGAAACCCTTACGGGAGAGAGTGCGAGATGTGTGTGCTTTCATGACGATGATTTGAGTGAGTGAGACTAAGATGGATTTCTAAGCCTTGGCAACCTTCGGTTATCGATAATTACCATGTAACTACACAATAACTCTACTTCTGCGATGCTGCCAGCGCAAAATCGAGCATTTACCACCCTAACATCAGCAGTTGTGAGGGTGCCAAATATGGCGCATACTCCGGCATGGCTGCAAAAGCACCCCGTAACAATCCGCTGAAGAAGCGCATTCTCGCTCTCATCAGTGGAGAAAAGGGACGACCCCTCAACAAAAGCGAACTCGCCCGAGAGCTCTCCCTACCGGGATCGAAGCGCGCCGAGTTTCGCGACACTCTCCGCGAAATGGAAAAATCTGGTGACATCACCTATGGCAAAAAAGGCCGCTTCTCTCCAGGTTCTGATCCCGTCCGTAAGGATAAAAAAAATGCCTCCCGTGAGCGCAAGCCCAGACCCCGCTCAGGCGGATCGCCCGAGCTCGTTGGAAAAATCCGCCTCAATCCCGCAGGCCACGGCTGGTTCATGCCGGACTACAATGATGAGGGAAACCTCAACAGCGGAGTCGACATGTCGACCAAGCCTCGCTTTTACACTGCGTCAAATGCCCTCAGCACTTCGCTTGATGGAGACATCGTGCGCGTCCGTCTGGTAAAACCCACCGGCCGCCCACCCGCGAGCCGGAAGGGGATGAAGCCCGACATGCGCGCCCGCGTCATCGACATTGTCGAGCGGCGCTCCGGCATCGTCACCGGAAAATATCAGAGCCGTGGCAAGTCCGGTATCCTCCTCACAGATGACACCCGCGTTCCCGGAGGCATCCGCCTTTCCGATAGCAAGGGTGCCAAGCCCGGCCAGGTCGTTGTCGTAAAAATCACCGAGTGGAATGACCCGAACGAAAGCCCCCTCGGCCACGTCACCGAAGTCCTCGGTTTCCCCGGCGAGCCCGGTGTCGATGTCGAGCAGATCATCGCCTCCCACGGCGTCGCCCGCGGCTTCCCACCTGAGGTGGTCGATGAAGCAGAGCAGGTGGAAGAAAAGGTCCCCGCCTCTGAGATCGAGCGCCGTGAAGACTGGCGCAAGCGTGATGTCATCACCATCGACCCAGCGACAGCGAAGGACTTTGATGACGCCATCTGGGTTTCGAAGACCGAGAAAGGCTGGCAGCTCGCCGTCCACATCGCAGATGTTTCCTACTACGTGAAGCCCGGCACCGCACTCGATGCCGAGGCCCGCGAGCGTGGAAACTCCACCTACCTTGTCGACCGCGTCATCCCGATGCTTCCCGAGGTTCTTAGTAATGGCGTCTGCTCGCTCAACCCCGGAGTCGACCGCCTCACCAAGTGCGTCGTGATAGACTTTGACTCCGCTGGCACCGTGAAAAAGGCCCGCTTTGTCGATGCCATCATCAACACCCCGCGCAAGTTTGCTTACGAAGAAGCGCAGGAGATTTTGGAAAATAAGGAAGACGGCGGAAAGCTCGGCGATCACATCCGTGAAGCCTGGGCACTCGCATCCGTCCTTCGGAAAAGGCGCTTTGCTAAAGGCGGGATCGACATGGACATGCCTGAGGTCACCCTCATGATTAATAACAAGGGCGTCCCCTCCGGCTACAAGAAGGATGAGTATAACGAGAGCCACCAGCTCATCGAAGAATTCATGCTCGCGGCAAATGAAGAAGTCGCTCGCAAGATCAAGAACTCTCACCGCGCCGCCATTTACCGCATCCACGGCGACCCTGATCCCGAGCGTCTCAATGACTTCGCCGAGCTCGCTCGCTCCCACGGCTACCAGCCGGGTGACCTTTCTAACAGAAAGCACATCCAAGCGCTTATCGATGCCGCCCGCGGCTCGGTCGAGGAACACGCCATCAAGCTGGGTCTTCTCAAGAGCATGCAGCGCGCCGTCTACTCCGCGGAGCCAGATGGCCACTACGGCTTGGCAAAAAGCGACTACGCTCACTTCACCAGCCCGATCCGACGCTACGCAGACCTCATCGTCCACCGCGCCCTCCAGAACCTTCTCGAAAACCCACCTGCCAAGCTCGATCCCGTGCCCAAGCAGAGTGGTTGTATCGAGATCGCAGCCCACATCTCCGAGACCGAGCGCACCAGCTCAAGCGCGGAGAACGAGAGCCGCCGCATGAAAATGCTCGAGTGGCTTGAACTCGGCATGGACTACAAAGAACCTCCCGTCTTCGATGCCATCGTCACCGAAGTGCGCGCCATGGGCCTCTTCATGGAGTGCACTGACATCATGCAGCGCGGCGTCGTGAAGCGCGAAGACCTCCCCGAGGGAGACAACTGGAGATACGAGGCCAACTCAGATCGCTTCAGCGGCCGCAATGGCGAGTTCACCTCCGGCACCCGTCTCAAGGTGAAAGTCCGAGACGTCGACCGCGTCAACATGCGCGTCGATTTCGAGGCCATCGCCATCACCGGCAGCACCACCAAGAAAAGGGTGCAGCCTCCAAAAGAGGACAAGCGCTCCTCAAGAAAGCCCGCTCCCAAAAAGCGCCGCCGCTAAGGACTTAGGATAGCCATCCTGGCTGCCTTCCCCGCCCTCAAGACCAGAGTCAAACAACCGCAGATAAACAGGATAGACACAGATCAAGAATGAAGAGCTGAGAAAAAATCCTCTCTCATCCCATCCATCCCATTAATCTGTGGTTCTAATTCCAGATCCCAAGTTTCTCAGCAATTCCGGACAAACCCGCTCATCCCCAAAGTCCGGCACCCCATCGACCTTCCTCACGAGCCTTTCATTCACGTGGGAAAATTTCCCAGCCTCCTGATACCGGAGATCGCTTGAAGCAAAGTGCGCCGCCACCGCGCGTCGAGGCATCGATCCAAAATTCTGTGGATTCCCATGCAGTAGGTCTGCGCTAAAGATCACCAAATCCCCCGCATTGAGAACCATCCGCTTCATCGCCTCCTTCTCGCGGCCCTGAGGGACGAGCGTGATCGGTCCCATCTCGTGGGTGAAGTCGGTGAGCGGGATCCAAGCCGTCGCCATCTGCGAGGCCGCGCAAGTGAGCCAGCGGGATTTTTCCCGATGCCAGTGGTAATTCACCGGACCCTCTTCACGCGCTTCCTCATAGAGAAGCTGATCATGCCAAAAGCGAATGCCCTCCATGCCCATCGTCTCCTGCACCAGCTTCGCCAAGCGGCCATCGCGGAGAAGCTTTGCGAGAGGGGAGAGGAAAAATGACGCATAAGGATGCTTCCGCGAGCGAGCGTGACATTTCCGCGGAGCGGGCCACTCGAACTCCGGCTGCAAGTCCGCTTCTCCCCGATAGTGCGCATCCTGAGCCGCCGCCACCTCCGCAATCTCTTCCTTCGTAAAGAACTGCGGCACCACGACGTATCCCTCGGAAGCAAGGAATTCACGACGTCTCTCAATCGGGCGCATGGTAACGAGCTAAACTCGCTCCACCAAAAAGGCAACCGAAAGGAGAACCTCAACCCCGCAGTTTTTTCCGAAGGACATCGCTGATGATGTCTCCGCTGATCACGGCAACCGCACCCAGCAGGGCGAAGAAGATGATCTGATCGTAGTGGAAGAAGGCTTGGCGGAGGGAGATGTAGTAGCCGAGCG
>JALZWA010000023.1 GCA_023299815.1 Akkermansiaceae bacterium | reverse complement strand
TAAAAGCCATCAGCCGCGGTGCTGTTTCCATACTGAATCGGGTCACTCTTGGACCAGCCAATCAGCCACATGCAGAAGAAAGCCATGAGGAGAGCCAAGGCAAAGAAAAAGTAGATCAGCGGCTTTTCATGATTCAAGTGCATGAAAATGATCATCACGAGCGACGCCTTAAATGCCGCAATCACAAGGCCTATGATGGCATCAGCCCCATCAAACCCATGCGCGCCAAAATCTAAGGCTTCAACCGTGGCTACAGCCACAGTGATCCCGGTGAAAAAGAAGAGAAGGAGCCCAATAAAAGTGTAGAGCTTTTTTGCTTTCTGAATTGCTTCTGGTGTATCAGCCATTGCTAAAAGGTGTTCTAAGTAAAAGGAGGAGATTAAAATTACATCAAGTAAAGGATCGGGAAGAGGAAGATCCAAACAAGGTCAACGAAGTGCCAGAAAAGACCACCCACTTCGACGCGGTTCGCAAGCCACTCAGGATTACTCTCATACATCTTACGACCGAAGAAGAGGTAGTAGCCCAGCACAATCATGCCACCAATCACGTGCAGACCGTGAAGGCCAGTGATCGTGAAGTAGATTGCATAGTAAGTGTTCCACTTGGGAGTAAAGGTCGATTCGAAGCCGATCTTGTCACGAGGAACGACGATTTCAGGGAAAGCCTTCAGAAACTCTGTGTTTTTGTGGTTGGGTCCGACAAAGCCTTCAATCCAGTTTGGCTTCACTAACTCACCATTTTTCGCCTTCTCGTAGATATCCTCATAATTGGCGCGTTGGTAAGATACCATCTGGTCCCAGTTCACTCGGTATTTTTCACTCTCGGAAGGAACATAAGCATCATCCCCTGTTCTACCCTTCCTCGCACTCTTCTCGTCGAGATACTCGGTATGAGCACGGAGCCACTCCTGATGCGCATCCCAGACTTTCTTAACATCTGGATCCTCGAGGACCCAGCTGCCGGCAATCATCGAAGCAGGATCAATTCCCTCCTCAACAGCACGCTGAGCAGTGAAGCGGAAGTCGATTCCATCCACCGCCATCGGCAATGAGCTACCAGCAACATCAAAGACACCCTTGATAGTCGTATCGTCACGCAGCTTCAGCTGCTCGGAAGAATGACTCACAACAGCATCGGGATCGAAGTGCAGGATCAAAGGAGGATCCAGCTTGTAGGTCACCGTGGCAGGTGCCTCTACGAGGTGGCCCTTCATCTTTACAGAGGACTCCTTTTGGCGTGCTTTCCACTCCTCGGTCATCACGACCTTCCAGCCTGCGTCGTGGTTATCAAGCTCATCGCGCATGTAATCCCAGTCCCCCTTCAAAAAGGCGGTGCGAATCGCAGCATCGTGATTGCGTGAATCGACAAAACCTTCCTCAGCAAGATCGAGGTTGTCGGTGCTCAGTGAAGAATCTTCGTCGAGAAGAGCCACGGACTCACCTGTTTTGGAATCCTTGACCGCATATTCAGAGATGAGTTTGAACTTATCAGAGCCACCAGCCTGCTTGATCATCTGCGAGACATAGGAGTCGTGCACGGGACGAGTGAGAGTGAAAGTGAGTTCACTTGCTCTAATAGAAATTCGGTTCTGAACAAAATAACCCTCATCGCCCTTTTCGGCATGGTGGATTTCACCGTGATCGAGCTTCGCGTAATGAGTATGACCTTCAAGAATCGCAAAATCGTTCACCGGACCATCGTCAAGAATCCGAACACCTTGGTGATTGAACTTCGCTTGATACTCAAAGCCCTTCAGCACCATAAAGAGTGCCGCACAGATCAGAGTAATCCACATGTAGATCTGAAACTTCCTCCATTGCCGCATTTTAAGTGCCGCCCAGGCGAAGACGATCGTCACGGAAGATCCGATCAGGATGAAGGTGTTAAGAAGACCAGGCAAGATCGGAAGAGTCCGCTCTGGCCAAGGGTAGTCCGCATAAATACGGAGGAAAAGGTAGCCGGAGAAGAGACCTCCGAAGAGAGTCACTTCAGAAGCGAGAAAGAGCCAGATTCCGACCTTTGAGTTATTAAGGCCGGTGTCCTTACGGGCATTGACGACAAATGGGATTTCCATGGATTAAAAAGGTGCGCGGTTAGGCTTCGGTCTCTTCTTTAGCGGGAGCCTCAGTAGGCTCCGCAGGAGTTTCATCACGCTTAGGCTCTTCCCACTGTGGGTAGAAGTCGGCATCGTGATCCGGACGGCTATATTCGTAGGGCCCGCGGTAGACTGCAGGTTCGAAAGTGAAATTTCCATGTCCCGGAGGCGTCGGAGTGGCCCACTCAAGCGTGGTGGCATCCCAAGGATTATCACTCTGAACTTTCTTACCCCAGAAGTAACTGAAGAACATGTTGAAGAGGAATGGGAGCTGGAAAATGGCGAGCGCAATCGCCGACGCGGTCATCACCTCATTGAGAGAAATCTTTTCCCAAACCGTCAGTCCAAAGACGTTTGCTCCTTCGGCACCCTTTTCAAGGTAGGCGTCTCCCCCGTTATACCAACGGCGGTGGAATCCTGCCATGCCCTGAGTGAGCATTGGGAAGAAGAGGAAGTTCATGCAGATCAGCGATGGCCAGAAGTGCAGGTGTCCCAGGAAATTATCCATGAAGCGCCCCGTCATCTTAGGATACCAGTGATAAACACCCGCGAAGAGGCCGAAGAGAATACCAGGTGCCACCACGTAGTGAAAGTGACCAATCACGTAATAAGTATCGTGCAAGTGGAGATCCGCGAGGTTGAATGCCAGCGGAAGTCCCGTAAGACCACCAATTCCAAACATCGGAAGGAAGGCCGCGGCCCAGATCATCGGCATCGTGAAGCGAATCGAACCACCCCAGAGAGAAATCAGCATCGAGGTCAACAGAATCACAGAAGGAATCGAAATCAGAACCGTCGTCGTCT
>JALZWA010000022.1 GCA_023299815.1 Akkermansiaceae bacterium | reverse complement strand
CTCTTCCGATCTGTGAGTCGCTCTCGGCGATTGGTGAGATCGCAGGGGTGGTGGATACTGAGGATATTTTAGGCGAGATTTTCAGTAGTTTCTGCATCGGGAAATAGGGGGCTAAAAGCTGGTCTTGATCCTTGGCAGAAATGAGAGAGATTCTGTGTCATGAAATGCATCTTTTGCGCAGCGCTCCTCGCTTTCTCGTTGCTGCCTTCCTTTGGCCAAGGCGAGCAGGGGAAGCCTTCGCTCGAGGAGCTTAGGAAGTCGTTGGCGTCAGATGATTTTAAAGTCCGCACGAATGCGACTAAGGGCTTGTGGGAGATGGGCGAGGAGGCGCTCGGCTTTCTCGCGGAGCTGCAGAAGAGCGATGACCCAGAACTCGCAGTTCGGGCTGGGGTTTTGCGAAAGAAGATCCGCATCGGAATTCTCCCCGATACTCCGAGGGAGCTCGCGGAAGCGCTTGAGAGCTACTTTGATGGTGATGAGAGAGCGAAAAGGAGCCTTATTGAAGAACTCTACGAGGATAAGCAGTTCGAACTTCTCGTGCGACTGAGGGCGCTGGAGAAAGATGAGAGGATGCTCAAGAATCTTGATTCTCGTATTGGGAGAATCATTCCTCAGCTTGTTCGTGGGCATCTTATCGAGGATGAGATGGAAAAGGCGCGGGAGTATCTCAAGCTCGGAAATACTTTTGATAATCTGATCGCCTACGGGAATTTTTTACAGGTCCATGGGGAGTTGGAAGATGAGATTAGGGCGCTGGAGAAGAGCACGGATCCCGAGTTGCAGAGGCGCTATTTAGCTTATCTGCGGGTGAAGGGAGATGCGGAGCTCTTGAAGAAAGAAGCAGAGCGCTTGGATGATCAACAGGCTGCTGCCGCTGCCGCGCTCGTGCTTGGTGACGCCACTCCGCTGCTCAAAATCTATGCGGAGATGAAATCCAGTCCACCCGAGGATCTGCTTCTCGTGAAGCTGCTCTTGGCACGCCGAGCAGGAGAGCGAGAAAAGGTGGCCCAGCTTGAGAAGTCGCTCCGCGAGATCAGCCTAGAGCGAGAGTCGGCAGAGCGGGGGAGGCTGAATCTCTACCGCGCCGGGTTGGTCGATTATGCAGGTGAAAGCGCGGAAAAGAGCGGGAAGATGGCGCTGAGTGAGCACCTGATAATGACGGACCAAAATCGCAAGGTGCCGGCTGTCTTCGGCCTGAAGGAGGGGAAAGTTACCGACGATTGGACAAAGCAGCTCATGGAAAAGGTGAAGGTGGAGTTGAGAAAAGGGAACTCCTCGGCAGAAGGCGTCTCTCTTCTCAGGCAGGTCATGTTTTTTTACGAGAGCCGCGGAGAGATCGCCACCTCAACTCGCTTGTTCAGCGCTTTTCTCTCGAACTACGGGCCTGAGGAGAGGGAGAACTTCTCGAATCTCATCCCAAGCATGCGTTACAGCGCGCCGCTCGGTGGAATGATCGCGCTCAGTGAAGAGATTGATCAGACCGAGCTGACGATGGAGGAAGTGCTAGAGGAAAACTACGCGGATCCCTTTCAGTGGTTTTATGAGAAGGTGAAAGAGCTCGAGCCGGATCTTAGCACCGCGGATTTTATCGTGCTGCTCCATTCCTTTTCCGGGTCGCCAGCCATGCCTCTTGAAGAGATTGAAGAATGGCGTGAGCGCTTGGAGGTGGTCTGTCTGAAGGAGCTCGAGAAAGGAAAGATTTCCTCGCTGAAGAGCTTCTATCAGCTCCAGCTTTATGCTGGGCGGGCGAGTGATCGATGGCGTCTCCTTGAGCTGCCCGCCCTCGCGAAAGATCTCCCATATCCTCACGCGCAACTTGCGACTCAGCTTCAGAAGTGGGAAAAGGCGGCTCAGCTCTACGAGGAACAGTCTCCAGATTTGAAGACGGTCTATCCTCGCTTTCTCTCACAGAAATCCCTCGCGTTCGCGAAGGTTGGAAAGAGGGAAGAAGCTGATGAGCTCCTTAAGCTTGCCACCTTGCTCGGGAATGGAACTTCTACTTCCCTCATCTCCTTGGCCACTCAGCATCAAGAATATCAGGAGTATGAAAAAAGTGACGAGCTTCTCAAAGATGCGATCTTGCGCAGTGAAGACGCCATTTTTGGAAGCTTGAGAGTCGAGCGCACTTCGCTTCTCGCTTACCTCGGTAATTCCCTCCTGAACTCGGGCAAGTGGAAAGAGGCAAGCGAACTTCTAGAGGCTGCCACCATTTCACGGAGTGCCGATAGTAGCTCGTTCGCCCTCGTGAGTAGTTTCAAAATTAAGATGTGTCACGGCTTGCTCGCATTTGATGAAGGGCGTCGCGATGAGGGACTCGCTCTCTTGGAGGAGGCCCACTCGATCATTCCCGCTAGTGGAAGTCTCGCCGATCACCTTTTCCCGGCACTGCGCGAACGGGGGATCACCGTGCTTCATGACCGGCTTTGCCTCAAGACACTCGACCTCCTGCGCCAAGAGATTGCGGCTTTTCCGAATGACTACTCAGCGAAAAACACCTTCAGCTGGGTGGCTTCTCGCTCGAACCGAAACTTGGTCGAGGCGGAGGAGATGATGGTTGCAGCGCTCAAAGGAAACCCTTTTTCTGCTCCCTTCCTCGACACGATGGGCGAGGTGAAATTTGCGATGAAGAAGCGTGAAGACGCCATTCTGTGGAGCGAAAAGGCAGTGGATTACATGATCAATGATCCCGCGATCCGCACGCAGCTGGAGCGCTTCCGCACGGGTGATTTTCCTGTGAAGTAGGGCACAGAAAAACCTGCTCCTCGGGAGAAGAGCAGGTTTTAAAAATATCTGCCTCGCCGTCCATGGCGCATGAGCCGCATTCCCGAGACTCAATAAGTTGGGGGCATCCATCAGTCCGCTGTCTTCCAGTGAAGGCATGACATTGGTCATCCGGGGCCGCCCCCATTTGTTTTATTATCGGGTCGGCTGATCAACCATTTTCGGCGAACGAGGCAGACGTGAAGACCTTATCGTGGGGGCCTTAAGTTCGCAACTGGAATCTTGCTCAAACCCTCAGCCCAAGATCCCATCCATCCCATTCATCTGCGGTTAGAAAAACTTCTCTAACGAAGTCTGAGAAAATCCACAGACAGATCTTCCCTCCTCGCACGTTTTATCAATACTTCACGCACATGACCGAGCTACTGATAAAACCCGCACGCGAGACCGGCTGCTCGGATCTTCCGGCTCTCGAGGAACTTGTCTCCGAAGCCGCTCTCCGTCAGTCCTCTCCGGTTGACGACGTTCTTGACTCTGATTTAGTCGATGAAGAGCCCTACATGCGCCATCTCGCAGGTGAGTTGGGGATGGAATGGCTCCCCGAGATCCCAGATTTCGAGAGCCCCCTGCCGCTCCGAACTGAATGTGGACCCCAGATCGCGCTCAAGCACCGCGTCCTGCCCATCGCGATCGAGGGAGAAGGAGACAATGCTCGCCTTCTCATGGCAACCTACGACCCGCTGAATCTTCTCGCGCGTCAGGCCTCGGCCCAGTCTATCGAATTACCCATCGTGTGGCACATGGCGTCTCGTCGCCGCGTCCACGAAGCGCTCCGCAAGCTCTACGGGGTGGGTGCTGATACTTTTGAGCAGCTTCT
>JALZWA010000021.1 GCA_023299815.1 Akkermansiaceae bacterium | reverse complement strand
GAACCTTTGCGTGCGTTGAAGACGATGTTGTTCTGGGCATCGATCTCGGTGAGGTCGGTGTTGGTGCGGTTCTCTTCGCCTTGGAGCTTGAGGTATTTCGCGACGGAGATCCATGAGCCGACGTCGTCCCAGTCAAAGGTGGCCTCGATGTTGAGGACGCGGGAGGCTTTTTCCATGAGCGCGTAGTCGATAGAGATCGGGGTGAGATCGGCGAACTTATCGGCGATGGTGGTGAGGACATCAGGGGACGCTTTGAGCTCTTCGATGAAGTCGGCCAGCTGCGGGGTGTGCTTCTGGAGCTCGGCGGTGACGGTCTTGACGGACCAGATGAACATGCCGGCATTCCAGGCGAAGTTGCCCTCACGGAGGAAGGTCTCGGCGAGCTCAGGGTTGGGCTTTTCGCGGAAGCGGACGACTTCGACAGCCTCGTGAGTGAGCTTTACTTCGCCAAGGTCAGCCGTTTTTCCACGCTCGATGTAGCCGTAGGATGGGCAGGCCCAAGTGGGCTTGATGCCGATGGTGACGAGGCCATCGGTGCCTTGCGCGGCGGCGAGAGTGTCGGCGAGGACGGCTTGGAAAGCAGCGGTGTCCTGAATGAGCTGGTCGGAGGGAAGGACGGCCATGACGGCGTCTGGATTGCGCGCGGCGACGAGGCCGATGCCGAGGGCGACGGCTGGTGCAGTGTCACGCTTAGCGGGCTCGGCGAAGATGTTTTCCGGCGGAAGCATGTGGGCGATCTCACGGACGCCTTCTTCTTGGAGGGCATTGGTGAGGATGAGGATGTTTTCCTTAGGGATGATTCCCTCGAGTCGAGAAATAGTTTGATCGAGCAGCGTGGACTCATCGAAGAGATTTAGAAGCTGCTTAGGTTTGGCATTTCGGCTAAGGGGCCAGAAGCGGGTTCCACTTCCACCGGCGAGAATCAAGGCATAGGCATTACTCATGTATGTGCCTTGAGTGAAGGGATTTGGAGTGGCTTTGTCAAAACTGTGCGGAGGATCTTTTTCATTTTGGAAAAAGGGCAAGTCTGGGGTAAGCTCAGACATGAACGAAGGTTACCAAGAAAAAGACTGGGTCGATACTACCTCTGCATTTGCGCCCGCGATCCTCGGAGCGGCGGCTGGGGTGCTCATCGCAGAAGTCTTAAGTGATGGAGCTCGCCGTCCGGTGGGTCTCTCGCTGGCTTGCATCGGTTTGGCTGCGCTTGCGCCTTCGATTGTCGAGACGGTCGTTCATAAGGTGAATGGTCCCGGCACGCGCCGTGGATCTCAGCGCACGCTTCGTGGCATCCGCGATGGGGGACTTCCTTCGCGTGATATTAGCTACCTCGAGGATGAACTCGGCGAAGAGCTGGGAGTCGGTTAGTCGGCTGGTCTGAGATCTGAAGCGAGTTCACGCACCACTTCGCTGAAGCCGGTGCGGAAGGGAATGCGCGCTTTCCAGCCCAGAATCTGGAGTGAGCGGCTGACATTTAAAGCATAGCGCATGTCGTGCCCGGGTCGGTCTGTGACATGTGTGATGAGGCTCTCGGGCTTGTGCAGAGTTTTTAAGAGGCGCCGTGCGATACCGAGGTTCGTGCTCTCTGAGCTGGCTCCTATGTGATAGACGTTCGCCTTTGTCCCATGCTCATAAGCGGCGATGAGTCCCAGGGCGCAGTCATCGACATGAATCCAGTCGCGAATCTGCTGGCCTGAGCCATAGATCGGCAGGGGTTCGTCGCGCAGGGCTTGGTAGACGAAGCGGGGAATGAGCTTCTCGCGGTGCTGGCGGGGACCGTAATTATTCGTGCAGCGCGCGATGACGACATCTTGACCATAAGTGGTGACCGCTGCGATGGCCATGAGATCGGCAGCAGCCTTACTCGCCGAGTAGGGAGAAGACGGCTTGAGCGGGTCACTTTCTGAAAAGGTGGTGTGGACGGGAGTCGGTCCGTAGACCTCATCAGTGGAGCAGATTAAAATGGGAACTTGGGCCAGACGCGCGCAGTCGAGAAGGCAGGACGTGCCCCCCACATTCGTGTGAACGAAATTTGCAGGATCGGCAATCGAGCGGTCGACGTGAGACTCGGCGGCGAGATGGAAAATCCCAGTGATGGCAGCGTCTTTGAGAAGTTTTTGGACCAGTTCAGGATCATTGATCGAGCCCTCTACAAAGTGAAAGCGGGGGTCTTGATCTGGCCCGCTGAGGTTGCGCCGGTCTCCCGCATAAGTGAGTGAGTCTAGGACGACGAGGCGGCTGATATCGCTCCGCTCAAGGAGCTTACGCACAAGAGTTGAACCGATAAATCCTGCTCCACCGGTGACGAGAATTGACTGAAAATTTCGCACTCCCGAAATGCTTAGCTCAAAGAAGATCGTTTTGAAATGATGGAATTTGGGAGGCTGAGGGGGAGAGATTTAAAACGAGTTGACCCTAATGCCTCACTCTGCTCGATTATCAGTGTAGATGAAAACCCCTCATTACCTTCTCCTCAGCGGAGCGTCCATCGTCCTGAGCTCATGTGCTGCACTGAAAAGTGTGCAGCAGCCTCTCAGTTCAGACGGTAGCTTCGATCCTCTTGAAGCCCCCGGCGCAGCGAAAAAGAAATCCTCTTCTTCCTCTGATTCGTCGTCTTCATTCTCAGCTCCTACCGCTACCAGCTACACGCCTGGTCAGTGGGTCGAGACTTCGATGCCAAATTCCACCTTCTTTAAGGTGATTCCAAAAGGAAATGCCACTGCGGATAAGGTCTTGCAAGCGGGAGTGCCTCTCAAGTTCATCTCTGCAAAGGGATCCTATATTAAGGTCGAGCTTAATTCTGGAAAAGTGGGTTATATTCCTGAAATCATGGTGATCGAGCGCAGCGCGACGAGCAAGGTGAACAGCACGCCTCCGCCGCCACTTCCCTCTACCGATGACACGGTGCCCACGAGCGATCCTTTCGTTCCTCCTAGTGGTCTGGTTCCTGCTCCGACTGATCCTACGGGTGCTTCAGTTCTTCCGGATATCCCTACGATTCCGAATGAAGCTCCTGCAGTGCCCTCTGTCCCAGAGATTCCAAGTGCTCCTAGCATTCCCGATGTTCCAAGTGCTCCTAGCATTCCCGATGCTCCAAGTGTTCCTAGTATTCCCGATGCTCCAAGTGTTCCTGGGCCTTCTTCAGTGACGCTTCCTGGCGTTCCTTCGCCACCAGCGGTGGATGGAATCACTGTTCCAAGTAAAACTGACTAGTCTCTTCTCTTTATTTTTCAAAGACGGCCTGCGGTTTTTTGACCGGAGGCCGTTTTTCTTTTTGGCAAAAAGGAGGAAGTCGCTAGCGTCGCACCATGATCATTGAGTCACTCATCACTCTAGCGCTTCTCATCATGCTGCAAGCGGTCCTTGGGTTTGATAACCTTCTCTATATTTCGCTCGAATCGCAGCGCGCACCAGAAGCGGATCAGAGTAGGGTGCGGAAACTCGGAATCGGAATCGCAGTGGCGCTGCGGATTGTTCTCCTCTTTATCCTCATCAACCTAGTGAAGGCCCTGCAAGAGCCTTTCTTCTCGATTAGCACCGATTGGATCCATGGTGTCTTTAATTTCCACAGCGTCATCGTGCTCTTCGGCGGAGTCTTCATTCTCTACACCGCGACGAAGGAGATCGCGCACATGATGATGCTCGAGGAAGAAGGAAATGTGAAAGATCGGAAGCCTTCCTCGCCGAAGAAAGTGATCGGAATGATCGTCTTCATGAACGTCATCTTCTCTTTCGACTCGATCCTCAGTGCGATGGCGCTGGCGAGCAATCCTCCGCTTCCAGATGGCTCTCACGGGGGCTATCAGATGGTGGTGATGGTGATCGCGATTTTGGTCGGCGGCGCCCTCATGATCTTTCTTGCGGATAGCGTGACGACCTTTTTACAGAAGAACCGCATGTATGAAGTGCTCGGGCTCTTCGTTCTCTTCGTCGTGGGAATCATGCTTCTCACCGAGGGCGCGCATCTTGCGCACCTTTCCTTCTTTGGAAATGAGATCCACGCCATGACCAAGACGACCTTCTACTTCGTGATCGTGGTGCTGCTCTTGACGGACATCGTGCAGGGGCGCTACCAGAAGAAGTTGGCAGCGGAGAAGCAGCGCAAGCTGGCTAGCAAGTAAGCTCCTTGAGAGAGAGGCCTTGCTGGTCTCTCTCGGAGAGCTGTGGATTCTTCACTGGCCAAGGGATGGCTAGATCTGGGTCATCCCAAGCGAGGACTTTTTCGCTCTCAGGATTCCACGGGCTGGAGACGAGATACGAGATCGTGGCCGGGCCATCTGGCGTGGCCAAGCCGTGGGCGAATCCTTCTGGAATATAAATCTGGGAAGGATGGTCGGGATGGTCTGCGGAGAGAGTAAATGACTCCCATTTTCCAAAAGTCGGAGAGTCCTTGCGGAGATCCACTACGACATCAAAGATCGTTCCTGAGATCACCGTGATGAGTTTCGCCTGCCACTGCGGGTCCTGTAAGTGGAGGCCGCGGATCGAGTTTTTCTCTGAGTGCGAGAGATTCATTTCTGACCAAGCGTGATCGAAGCCACCCTCGCCATGAAGACGCTGCGCGAAGACAGGGCGGAAGCTCCCACGCGCGTCATCGAAGCGAGGGGGAGTGAGCAATGCGACGCCATTTAACGAACTGCGGGTTACTTTCATTGAAGTCAGCTTCACCAGCAAAAAGCGCGTGGGCAAGCGGCAAAGAATCTCGCCATTGCATTCTTGGGCTGAGCTGTCATTTTTTTAAAGACGCCATGCCTAAGAGCCCTTTCACCATCACGATCTTGATTCTCCGGATTGCTCTCGGGGGATTTTTCATCTGGAGCGGAGCGATTAAGTTGGGTGATCTTGACTCCTTCGTCGATACCGTGGGGAATTTCCAAATCGTGGACCGGCCTTGGGATGCTTATTTTGGCTACTTTGTGCCGTGGTTTGAGATCGTGATAGGTTTTGCAATTGTCACGGGCTTAGCTTTGAGAGCTGGGCTGATCAGCTTGATCGCGATGCTTCTCGGGTTCAGCGCTGCGATTGCTTGGGTCTGGAGTGAGGGGCTTAACATCAACTGTGGCTGCTTTGGAAAGAGCGATGAACCGACGAATTACGGGCTGAGTCTGATTCGTAATGCTCTGCTGATTTGCACAGCCGCAGGGCTTTTCTGGACGAGCTTGCTCAGCCCGTCTAAAAAGGCGGCGTGACTTACGCCGAGAAACTAAAAAAGCGCTGCCTCGAAACTGGTTCTGGCCTCTGTGTCGGGCTTGATCCCCGTCCTGAACTGACGGAGGGAGGAGTGGAAGCGATCCCTGAATTCCTCCGCCGGATTGTGGGCGAGACTGCCGAATTCACCGCGGCCTTTAAGCCAAACATGGCATATTTTGAGGCGATGGGGCTTCGTGGGATCGAGATCCTACAAGATCTGCTCGGCGAGATGCCTAAGGAGGTTCCGGTGATCCTTGATGCGAAGCGCAGCGACATCGGCGAGACTCAGAAATATTACGCCCGCTCTTACTTCGAGAACTGGGGGGTCGATGCGGTGACGCTCAATCCCTTCCTCGGTTATGACACGCTGGAGCCCTTCCTCGATTGGGAGGGAAAAGGGGTCTATCTTCTGGCGGTGACTTCCAACCCCGGGAGTGTCGATTTTCAAAGGCGTGATTGCGAGGGCAAGGCTCTTTTCGAGCGCGTGGGTGATCTCTGTGATCGTGCTGCGGGAGAAGGTCGCAAGACTTCTGCTGGTCTTGTGGTAGGCCTCACTAATGCCGATCAAAACGTCCTGGGGAATCTTCCTGATGTTCCGCTTCTCATTCCCGGACTCGGCGCACAGGGCGGAAGCCTTGATTCGCTCAAGGACTCCGGTCGGAAGGCAGCGAGTGTCGTGAATGTCTCTCGCGGGATCACCTACGCTGATTCTAAGGACTACGCCGGTCTCGCAAAAGATTGGGCGCAAAAAATCGCAGAGGGGCTAAGCTGATTCGATGGTATCAGACGACCCAGCAAGCGAAAGAAACTCCGGCCTCCTCCCTAAGAAGGGATGGCCGGAGCGGAACTATCGCTTCTGGCGCTATCGCTTGCTGCCGCAGATTTTAAAAAAGCGTGAGGGGGAATCCCGTGCCGCGGTGATGACTCCACCGGAGAATGGCAAGGTGCGAGCGACTTGGATCGGGCACGCGACCTTCCTTGTGCAGTTCGGTGATCACGCCGTGATCTTTGACCCTAATTGGGCGAACTGGCATGGGCCGGTGAAGCGTCAGCGGGAGCCCGGTCTTGAGCTGCGGCGCTTGCCTGAGCTGGATCTCGTGCTCGTCTCCCACGCTCACTTTGATCATCTCCACAAGCCTTCGCTGCGCGTGATCGAAGCGGAGCACGGCATCGTGGTTCCCAAGAGCAGCGGGAACTTGGTGAAGCGCCTCGGTTTTTCCAAGGTGCAGGAAATGGCGGTGTGGGAGGAAAGCGAGATCGGCGGGATGCGCGTCGTGCACACGCCGAGTCACCACTGGGGCGCGCGCTACGGGGCGGACACGCACCGAGATTACGGTGGTTTTTTGGTGGGATCAGGCGATCGGAAGGTTTTTCATGCGGGTGATAGCGCCTACTTCGATGGCTTCAAAGAGATCGGCCGGCGTGAGGATATTTGCGTCGCCATTCTCCCCATCGGCGCTTACGACGCGCCCAGTGGCCGGGACGTGCACATGAATCCTGAGGAGGCCCTGCAGGCCTTCGAAGATCTCGGTGCGGAGTTCATGCTGCCGATGCACTACGGAACTTTCCCGTTGGGAAATGAGCACCCGGATGAGCCGGTGAAGCGCCTTTTAGCAGAAGCCGAAAGACGCGGAATCGCGGACCGCGTGATCGTCTCCGCAGCGGGAGAGGGTGTGGAGATTTAGTCTTTGAGGAATGAAAATCGGGAAAGGAGTTTCCAAAGAGCGAGCGTCGCTTCTTGCGATGCTTTTCTCCGACAGATGTGTGTGTTTGCCCGAGGGTTTGTTGAATTGAGACGACCACTTTTGCTTTTCTAAAACACTAGAAAGCTCCATTTATTAACGATCCCAAACCATTACTAACAGGAAGGTTAGGGTGAGTGAAAATAAGAGTGATATAGAATATGCTTCTACCCGAATAAGAAGGCTTCTCTGGGCTTATTTCACGTGAAAGGAGATGATTATTTACAGAGAATCAAGATTAAATTAACCTCTCTCCAGTGGGAATTAGTCCTACGAATAAATACTGTTCGGCAATAATAATATGAAACACCCTACAACAACACTTACTTCTTATGTTGGACTTTTTTTCGGCCTCTTCATAGCTTCCGTCATTTCTTTGGTGGGTGCATTTTACCTTCTCGCAATAGCGTTTCACGCCTCTTTCGATAAGTTGAGAGGGGAATTCATTCCAATATATATGTGTATTATGGTTGGGCTAATCATATCAACCTTGGTATCTAGACGATGGCCTTATGCCATTGCAACAGTGGCAATACTTTTCCCTGTTATCACGTTAGCGTGGATAGCGTTGCAAAGTTTTAGTTTCGGTATAGATGCCGTGCTTCTAATAGCTTCAAGTTATGCGTGGTCATATTGTGCAGCTAATTTCTTAATTAGGAAGAAAGTGGCCGAACAAGGCGCTGCTGGCAATCCGCTACCCGTTGAGTAGTTTAGTTTTATGATGATTTTAACCACGAACCCCTTCGTCGAAGTTCGCTCTCGGTAGCGGATGTCAGAGCTTTGACGTTCGACAATATAAGAATTAGGGAAGGGCGATTAAGTGATGCACCATGATGGAGGGCTTCAT
>JALZWA010000020.1 GCA_023299815.1 Akkermansiaceae bacterium | reverse complement strand
GCGGGTGGTGGTGAGATTTTTCTCAAAGTGACCCCGGCGAATGAACTCAAGCCGCTCGATCTCTGTGAGCGTGGCGACTTCATCTCGCAATCGATCACTGCTAAGGTGGCGAATGTGCCGAAGAAGGTTGGAGAGCGTGAGATCGAGGCCGCTCTTTGGGAACTCGAGTGGCCCCCGGAGTGCGCGCAGGTGATTGAGGTGGAGGCGGCGGGATCGGGCAATTGTTTCGGAATCGAGATCGTGCATGAGAATGTGACGGAGCTGATGACGACCTTTGGGATGACGAATCGCCGTGCGGAAGATGTCGGGAAGGATGCGGCTAAGCGGCTTGGGGGTTATCTCAAGACGGGGGCGGTGGTGGGCCGTTGTTTGGCCGATCAGCTCCTCTTGCCGATGGCTATCGCAGGTGGCGGGAAGCTGGTGACGATGACGCCATCGAACCATTGCCAGACGAATGGTGAGGTGATTAAGGCTTTCTTACCGGTGAATTTCACGCATCGGATTCAGAGTGAGCGGACTCATCTCATCGAACTCTCGTAAATAGGGAATAAGCAGTCTAAGAGAAGGCCATGTTGATTGTGATCTCTTGGCTTCTCTTCCTCGCTGGATTAGCGCTGGCGGCTTGGTATCTCTGGATTCGAGGCCGTGGTGCACTGCGCTTCTGGATTCGGGTGGTGGATCAGCCGGAGCGCTGGATTCTGGGTCGTGCGCTGCCTCTTGATGCTTCTCAGAAAGATCGGCAGGCGCTCCTTACGGATGTGAATGCGGCGGTGCGCTCGCTTGATCAGCGGGCGACTACGGTGCTACGTGAGTGGGACCGTGAGACGGGGAAGCTCTTTATGGGGCTTCTTTTAAAAGGGCCTCTGGAGGAGGTGCCGGCGGGGCTGGAGCAGCGGCACTGGGAGGCGAAGAAGGTGCTGCGGCTGTCGGGAATGAACCGGCTTGATGAGCGAGGCCATATCGATCTCTTGGAGGAATATCTGAAGGGTAAGGGGATGAAGATTAATCGAGCTCGGGCGATGCAGCTGAGCGGGCAGTCGTTCTCTCTCTATCAGTGGGATGTTATAGAGGGGGCGCTGGAGGCGAGCTCGCTTGTTAAGCTTGAGGAGGGGACTTTCCAGCTGCGGGATAATCTGGTGCTGCCGATCGTGGGAAGTGTCATCACGGCGGGGCTGCTGGGGACCGGGCAGCCGTTGCTTTTCGCAGTGGGTGTCTTGCTTGTCGTCTTTCTCTCAGGAGCCTGCAAGTTCGTCTTCATCCACCAACGTGCGGATGAGGCAGATGAGATTCATCTTCAGAACTACTAGGTTCTTTATTTCCAAACTCCTGACTCGAGCGCGGCAGCTGCGGCCTCGGTCTCGGCGATTTTCTTGGAGGGGCCGCTTCCGATGCCGAGGGCTTTTCCTCCCCAGGTGACACTGGAAGTGAAGATGCGGTCGTGCGGAGGGCCATCCTCGGAGACGAGTTGGTAGGAGGGGGCCTCGGGGGTGATCTTTTGGAGGATTTCTTGAAGGCGGCCTTTGCTGTTCGCGATCTGGGCAGTTTGTGGGTCGAGCGTGGCGAGTTCAGGAGTGAGCGCCTCGGCGAGGATGCGCTGAGCGGCTTGAAGACCGCCATCGAGGTAGATCGCACCGATGATCGCTTCAAGGACGTCGGCGAGATTTGAGGCGCGGTCTCGACCTCCGCTGGAGGCTTCGCCATTGCTCATGAAGAGGGCTTCGCCAAGCTGGAGGCGCTTGGCGACCTTTGCGAGGCTGGGCTTGGATACGATGCTGGCGCGTAGCTTGGTGAGCGGGCCTTCCGGCTGATCGGGGAATCTTTTGAAAAGGAAATCGGTGATGACGAGCTCGAGCACGGCGTCTCCTAGGTATTCCAAGCGCTGATTGTCCGGCGGAGCGGGGCGCATTTCAGAGGAGAGACTAGGGTGCGAGAGCGCTTCCTTCAGCAAGGAGATATCGCGGAATTGATAGGAAAGAGTCTCTTCCAGAGGAGTCACGGGGTGAGCATAGAGTGAGGAGAGGAATTGGCGAAGGTCGAATGAGGCAAAATTTTCCCGCGGTGTCGCTTTGGAGGAAATGAAGCGTCTTTTTCTCCTCCTTTCCCTCTGTTTCCTGAGCTGTCAGGCCGATCCGATCGCTCCGGCCCCGCCTGCGGCGGAAAAGGCTTACGAGATTGTGAAAGCGGCCCGCGCGCAGGTCGGCGTGACCACGAGTTACGATCCGGCTTACGTGAGCTTAAAATATCCTGGGGGTGATCTCCCGATTGAGAAGGGAGTCTGCACGGATGTCGCGATCCGCTCGCTGCGCGGAGTGGGCTTCGATCTCCAGAAGCTGGTGCACGAGGACATGAAGAAGAATTTTTCGGAATATCCCAAAATCTGGGGTCTGAAGCGGACGGACCGCAGTATCGATCATCGCCGGGTGCCGAATCTGAGGGCTTATTTTAAACGTCGGGGGATTGAGAAGAAGGTGACGAAGGATAAGCGCGACTACCTCGCGGGAGACCTTGTGACCTGCACGGTCTCGGGGAACCTGCCGCACATCATGGTGGTCTCAGATAAGCGCGCAAAAGATGGCACGCCGCTCGTGATTCATAATATTGGCAGTGGGGCGAAGGAGGTGAACAGCCTCTTCGAGTTTCCGATCACGGGGCTCTACCGCTGGTTTGAGAAGAAGTGAACGAGGGCGGTCTGGGCATTTTTTAAAAGAGCGAGCGCGTCTGGGGAATCGCCGTGGACGCAGAGGGTCGCGATGTCGCTTCTCTCAGCCAGTTGGAGAGCTTGGGTGATGGCTGCTTCACCATTTAATAAAGCGCCGGGTTCGGATCTTGGGATGAGCTGGCCATTTGGCTGGTAGCCGCGGTCGATAAATCCCTCGCCTGCGACGCGGTGGCCGGCTTCGGTGGCGGCATCTGCGAGTGCGCCTTTGGGAAGGGTGTAAATGAGCGTGCTAGGGAGAAAGCGCGTGATTCCGGCGATGATCGCGCCGGCTAAGGCGGGGTCGCTTTGAGCCTGATTGTAGAGAGCGCCGTGCGGTTTCACGTGGTGGATATCGGCATGCTTGGCGAGAGCTTCGATCTGACGAGAGACGGAATCTGTGACTTCCGCGAGCGGGAGATCGAGCGCGCGGCGACCGAAATTCTCGGGATCGTCGTAAGAGGGATGAGCGCCGATTGCTGCGCCATATTTTTTAGCAAGCGTGACCGCGCGAGTTATCGAGTTCTCGTCTCCGGCATGGCCTCCGCAGGCGATGTTGACGGAGGAGGCGAGCGCGGTGAGGGCTTCGTCATGTTCTCCGCCTTCGCCGAGGTCTACATTGAGATCAATGGTCATTTTTTGAGAAGTTCGAGTCCGGTTTTGAGAAGGGCGAGTTCTTGCTGGCGATCAAGATGTGCCGCGCGGGCTTCTGCAAGGGTCACCTTTTTAAAATTGATTACGGTCCCGGGTAGGGCGCGGGAGAATGTGGCGAGATCGGCAGATATGACATGCGCAATCACGGGGTAGCCGCCGATCGTTTGGCACTCAGCGGTGAGGACGATGGGTTGGCCGCTGGGCGGAACTTGGATCGCGCCGGGGGCGATGGGTTGAGAGCGGAGCTCGCGCTTTTCGTGGAGGCTGAGTGAGGGGCCATCGAGCCGCGCTCCGGTGCGATCAAAGTGAGCGGACTTTTCAAATAACTCCTCATAAAACTCAGCGAGGCTGGAGAACCAATCTTCCTGCAAGCCGGGGAGGACGCGGATCTCGAGGTAGCTTTTTGGATGCGGCCAGTAAACCCGCTGGTTCGAAAGAAGAGGGGAGGGGGTGGTAGGTGTTCCTCGATCTAACAGATCACCTTTTTTAAGAACTCGGCCAAGCCCCGCACGGACATCGGTCGATGCGCTTCCTAGAAATTCGCGAGCTTTGAATCCACCAGCGATGGCGAGGTAGCCGTAAGAAGAAGTGGGCCGCCCCACGAGATTGAGCGTGTCACCGGCGTGGACAAATTGCGGAGATCCCACCCGTGAATCAGCCATCCCGTGGATCGCGATGCAGGCGTCCTTTAAAAACCTAACAGATGGTCCCTGAAGGCAGAACTCGAGAAGGGGAGCGCTCGCAGAATTCCCCACAAGAAGGTTCGTTGCGGCCGCTGCCTCTGGATTGGCTACTCCTCCAGCAGTGACGCCGAGATGCCGGTGGCCGGCGCGTCCAAGATCCTGAACGGTGGTGATGTTTCCCGGGGTGAGAATCTCTAGAGCGGGATCTTCTACGGCGAGAGTGGTATCAGTTCTTGGTTCCGGAAGACTAATCTCTGCTGGATAAAAGATGACCTCATCTCCGGGCTCGAGCGCCGCTTCTGTGCCATCGAACAGCGCAACATCCGTGCGCCCTAGCGAGTGCCACCCACCCAGTGAATCAGTGGGGTAAATCCCCGCCTGCTCCGCGGCGATCGCGACCGATCCGGCAGGAAGCTTGACCGGGGTCGCTCGTCTCGGGAGCGCGAGTTGTTTCGGTAATCCAGTGAGGTAAGGAAAGCCTGGGGAGAATCCCACCGCGGCCACGCGGTAGCGAGCGGAGTGGTGCAGCGAAATGACTTCTTCGACCGAAAGTCCGAGCTGCTCTGCGATGGGCTCGATGAATTCCGGATCGTAGCAGACCGGAATCCGATACTCACGCCGAGGTGGATCCGCTGTCTCAGAAAGAGGCTCTTTTTTCAGCCAATCTAGGATCGTGCCGCCGTCCTCTGGCTCGAAAAAAATCGCGAGCTGGTCGTATGATGAGACGACATCGAGACAGCCCGGAGGTGAGTTCTCTCGCAAGCGGCGCGCGAGTGACGCGGCCCGTCCAGTCTCGCAAACGAGCGCTGCGTCACCAAGCGGAAGCCATTTCATCTACCAGCTGAAGCGATGAATGAGTGTGTGGCGATAGGTCTCGCCCGGCTTGAGAATGCAGTTTGGAAAAGTCGCCTGATTCGGCGAGTCCGGGAAGCGCTGGGTCTCGAGGCAAAGGGCGCTGCGGTAGGGATACATCACGCCGCCTTTTCCCTCTGTTTTTCCATCGAGGAAATTACCGCTGTAGAACTGGACCCCTGCCTGATCGGTCAGAAGCTCCATGCTACGGCCTGTTTTGGGATCGGTCACCCTTACCGCCGAGCGGAGGCCCTCACCGCGGAGCACCCAGCAGTGGTCGTAGCCTCCACCGAGCTTGAGTGCTTCAAAATCGGCTTCGATACGTGAGCCAATCGGGATGGGCTGACGGAAGTCCATCGGGGTGCCCTCGACCGCCGCCTTTTCCCCGGTAGGGATGAGAGCAGCAGTAGTGGGGAGGAAGTGGTCCGCATTGATCTGGAGCTGATGATCGTTGATTTTCGTCTCGTGATCGCCTGAGAGATTCCAGTAAGAATGGTGGATGATATTGACGGGTGTCGCCTTGTCCGTGGAGGCCTCGACCTCAAAGACGAGCTCGTTTGAATCCGTCAGCCAGTAGGTTACGGTCGCGCTGAGATTTCCGGGGTAGCCTTCCTCGCCGTCCTTCGAGAGGTAGCTGAGCTTCACGCCAGTCGCGCCCTCTTTCTCGACAGCCTCGCCGGACCAGACGACTTTATCGAAACCCTTCACCCCGCCATGGAGGTGGCAGGGGATTCCTGCGGGCTCGTTATTTTTCGCCAGCTGATATTCGGTGCCATTGATGCTGAAGCGGCCATCCTTAATCCGATTCCCGTAGCGGCCGGCGGTCGCACCGAAGTAGGCCCCGCTCGCTTCCCAGGCATCGAAGTCGGAATCATCGTGCCCCAGAGTGACATCGACCGAGTTGTCATCCTTATCTGGCACAAAGAGTGAGGTCAGGATCGCGCCATATTCGGAAATATTGGCCTCCATCCCGGATGCGTTGATGAGTCTGAAGATCTCGACGTCTTTTCCGTCAGAGGTTGTGCCAAAGAGTTGTTTTTCCACGGAAATTTTTTTAAGTGTCGGGTGTTTCAGCGTTCTTACAACTGCTGAGAGCAACGAAAAAGGCAATGGCTGAGGGGAGCAAAAGGCCTTTCATGACGGGCATCTTGGCTTTTTTGTAGAGTATTCGTCAAGAAAGTGAAATTTTAATGCATAGACCGAAGCCCTGAGCGTCATATCAACGACAAGAGTGATTTTTCTGCAAGAATAGTAACTCGAAGACACCCCCGGCCCGGCTTCTTTCCCCCCCTTGAAGAAGTCGGGTCATCTTTTTTCAGGATGGCGAAAATACCGAGCGCTGGTATCTCGGATCCGTGCGCTGGTTCATCGGATTCCTTTTTCTCCTGATTGCAGGATGTGAAAAACCAAGCTCTAAGCCAATTCCGACCCGTTGGGTCGCTGAGAGTCCGCTCATGGGGACTCTTTTTAGAGTGACCGTCTTTGCCACCGACCTACCCAAAGCGCACCGTGTCATCCAAGAAGCCTTCGCCAAAACGTCAGAGATTGAAAAGATAGCGACCGACTACGACCCCACCTCCGAGCTTAATCTTCTCAGTGACGCGCCCACGGGAACACCGGTCGAAGTGAGCGAAACTCTCTTCGACCTACTCACTCAAGCTCATCAGATCGCAACAGCTACCGATGGCGCCTACGACCCCACCCTTGGCAGCGTCACCCAGCTCTGGCGTGAGAGCCGTCGCACCCAGCGACTTCCTGATCCAGCTCTTCTCGAGAAAGCCCGTGCCTCCAGCGGCTATCACGCGCTCATTCTCGATCCTGTAAAGCGCACCGTCACCCTCACCAAACCAGGCCTCCGCCTTGACCTTGGCGGTATCGCCAAGGGCTACGCCGCTGATCTCATCCACGATCATATCGCGGCCGCTGGAATGCCTCAGGTTCTCGTCGCAGCCGGAGGCGATCTCCGCCTTGGTGACGCGCCTCCAGAGAAGGACGGTTGGGAAGTAGGCCTCCGCACCTTCGCGCTCACCCCCACGGGAACGATGACCCTAAAAAACTGCGCCGTTTCCACCTCCGGCGACCTCCACCAACACATCAGCATCGCTGGCATCCGCTACTCCCACATCATCGACCCCAAAACCGGACTCGGCTTCACCGAGCAAAAGGCCGCCACCGTCATCGCCGCCACCGCATCACTCACCGACCCCCTCGCGACCGCCGCTTGCATCCACTCTGAGCCCAAAGAACTCCTCAGCCTCTTCCCGAGCGCGTCCTGCCGTGTCCTCTC
>JALZWA010000019.1 GCA_023299815.1 Akkermansiaceae bacterium | reverse complement strand
GGTATTAGCCGCCTTCCCCTTCTGGAAACGTCGAGCGCTGATGAAAACGATCGCACCCCAGGCGCGAACTCGATCTCGACAACCTCGATATGAAGGATGAGGCCAGCGTCATTGACGAGGTCGAGGATGAGGAAGCCTCCGTCGTCAAATTCGTGAACCAAATCATCCGCGAATCTCTTGAGCAGCGCGCGACTGATATTCACGTCGAGCCCCTCGCTGACCATCTCCGCATCCGCTACCGGATTGATGGCTCCCTGGTCGATATCGCCGTTCCAGATCAGATCAAGTCCCTGCAAGCCTCCGTCATTGCCCGACTCAAGATCATGTCGAATCTCGACATCGCCGAGCGCCGCCTCCCACAGGATGGCCGGATCAACCTCCAGTTCGAGGGTGCTTCTATCGATGTCCGTGTCGCCACCGTTCCTACCGTGGAAGGGGAGAGCGTCAGTCTTCGTCTTTTGAACCAAGAGAAGTTCGATGTCGCCCGCCTTGGCATGGAGGATTTCGTCCTCGATCCCATCAAGCGGATGCTCGACTTGCCAAACGGCATTATTTTGATCACCGGGCCCACCGGTTCTGGTAAGTCGACCTCACTTTATTCCTTCCTCTCTGCACTCAATAAACCCGAGACCCGCATCGTCACGGTTGAGGACCCCGTGGAGAACAAGCTTCCTGGCGTCATGCAGATCGCGGTGAAGAGCGAGATCGGCCTTACCTTTGCCTCTGGCCTTCGCTCGATTCTTCGTGCGGATCCCAACATCGTCATGCTGGGGGAGATTCGTGACTTGGAGACCGCAGAGATCGCGATTCGCGCCTCGCTTACGGGTCACCTCGTATTCTCTACCCTCCATACCAATGACGCCCTCGGTGGCATCAGCCGTCTTGTCGATATGGGCGTGGAGCCCTTCTTGGTTGCCGCCTCGGTGCGGGCCTTCCTTGCTCAGCGACTCGTCCGAAAACTTTGTGAGACCTGCAAGCAACCTGTGGATGTCTCCCGCGAGCAGCGCGAGCAACTGGAAATTCCCCTCGAGCTTGAAGGTCAGGTTTACGAGCCAAAAGGCTGTGATCACTGCCGAAATACCGGTTTCTCTGGACGTCTCGCTATTTATGAGGTCGCCATCGTGGGTTCCAAGATGGAAGACCTCGTCGCTGCCAGCGCACCTCTCCCCGAACTGCGAGCGCAAGCAGTCCGAGATGGCTATATTCCGATGCGCGAGTATGGTTGGGTGAAGGTTTTCAAAGGCGAAACTACGATCCAAGAAGTGATCTCGGTGACTGCTTCGGACCTTGTTGGATAAAATACTACTACTTAAAAGAACGTGGCCAGCTTCGCATATAAAGCCCTCGATGGCGCAGGATCAGTCGTCAAAGGCGAACTCGACGCGGGTGATCGTGGCGAAGCCCTTCGCCAGCTCGGGCGCAAGGGACTCCAGCCCGTCAAGCTGACGCAGGATTCCGGTGCGCCTGCTCCAGCCGCGAAGCCAGCCAAAGGAAGTAAGCCTGCTCCGACCGCTGCCGCGAAAAAGACGGCCGCCGCAGACGAGCCGATCCCGGATGGGCCAATCAAACTCAAGCGTGCCGAAGTCGTCCTCTTCACCGAGGAGCTTTCTGATATGCTCGCTGCCGGGCTCCAGCTCGAGCCCGCTCTCCGTGCCATGGAAAACCGCGAGGAACTCGGCAGCCTGAAGGTTGTCTCCACCAAGATTCGCCAGCTCGTGCGTGATGGTAATAATTTCTCCGGCGCGCTCCGGCGCACCAGCCCGAGCTTTGGTTCCCTCTACTGCTCGCTCGCCGCAGCGGGTGAAGCTTCAGGAGCGCTCGATACCATCCTCGCCCGCCAGGCCCACTACCTCAAGACACTGCAGGAGCTTCAGGGACGCTTCATTCTCGCCCTGATTTATCCGGCCTTCCTCGTGGTTGCCGGTATTGCGGTTGCCTTTGTCTTCATGACCCAGCTCATCCCGCAGCTGACCGGGCTCATCGAGTCCACTCCTGGTGGTAAGCTTCCTGGAGGAGCCAAGCTTCTTATCGCCTTCACCGGCTTCATCTCGAAGTGGTGGATTGTCATCCTCCTCATCATCGTAGCTGGTCTCATTTTCTTCAAAGCGTGGAAGGATAATGAAGCGAATCGCCCTACATGGGATCGCCAGAAATTAAATCTCCCGCTCATCGGTCGTGCCTTCATGAGCCGCTTCTATGTCCAGTTTCTCGAGACCATGGCAAACCTCACCGGTAATGGTCTCCCGCTCCTGCGCTCGCTGGAGCTCACCCGCGATGCCACGCCCAATCTTTACCTCCAGAGTCATCTCGATGATATGATCGAGCAGGTCGGCGATGGCCGATCGCTCTCTCGGTCCATGAAAAAATCAGATGTCTTCAGCCCTCTCCTTATCGATATGGTGGCGGTGGGTGAGCAGACTGGTAAGATCGACCAAGCGCTCCGCAAGGCCTCGGTCCGCTTCGATAAAGATCTCGATACTTCTCTCCAGCGCATCATGGCCCTCATCATGCCTGCCATCCTCCTCGTGATGGCCGGTCTCATCGGTTCTATGGCCTACCTCATGATGACCGCGATCTTCCAAACCATGCAAAACCTCGGAGGCTGATATGATCAAAGCGACCAACGTCCACCGCTCCTACTTCCTTGCTAAAAAAGAAGTCTCCGTCCTGCGCGGGATCAACCTCGAGATCAAGGCGGGCGAGAAGATCTTCCTCTGCGGCCCCAGCGGCGCGGGCAAGACCACTCTCATGTATACCCTCGCCGGGCTCGAGCGCCCGAACGATGGTGAAGTCTTCCTAGGCGAGACCTCTTTTTACAAACTCTCGTCCGGCGCGCAGGCCAACCTGCGCAATGACAAGATCGGCTACATTTTCCAAAGCTACTTCCTTCTTCCCGAGCTCACCGCCATCGAGAATGTCCTCGTTCCCGGCATGATTGGTGGAAAAAGTGACCGCGAAAAAGCCAAGGCCGCCCTCACCAGAGTCGGGCTCGCCGAGCGCATCGACCACCTTCCTGCCGAGCTTTCCGGCGGCGAGCAGCAGCGCGTCGCCATCGCCCGCGCGCTCGTCAATGACCCCTCGATCATCTTCGCCGATGAACCCACTGGAAATCTCGATTCGAGAAATGGCGAAGAGGTCATGAAGATCCTCCTCGAAGTCGTCGCCGAGCGAAATGCCACCCTCGTCGTTGTCACTCACGACACCTCACTTTCCCGTCACGGCGATCGCGTTCTTACCATCAAGGATGGGAAGATTGCAGATGAACTGAGCGCGGTGGAGGCCTAGCCCCCCCTTATAAGGAGGCTGTTTTGTGAGAAAGCTTTCCTTGTCATTTTTGAACTAGGTTTTACTCATAGATATCATCATGAACCGCACCGTTCTTGCCCTCTCCACTTTTAGTATGCTCATTGTCCCTGCCTCCGCAGATCCCGCCTCCGCCCTGACTCCTGAACTCATCGAGAGCCTTCAGGATAATTATGAGATGAGTGCCGAGGATCTCGCTCGCTACAATGCCGTCACGAATAACGAGATTAATGACCTCGCGCTCAATCGCAAGGTGGTCGCGGGTGAGGATGGTTTTTTCAGCGATAAGGTGAAGACAAAGGGGATCACCAACCAGAAGTCTTCAGGCCGCTGCTGGATGTTCGCGGGCTTCAATGTCATGCGTCCCCAGATCATCGAGGAGCACGGTCTCGATAGCTTTGAGTTCTCCACTTCTTATCTCCAGTTCTGGGACAAGATAGAAAAGTCCAACCTCTACTTTGAAGACATCATTGAACTCCGGAATGCCGACCGTCTCGATCGCGATTGGCTTCTTGTCAATAGCTACGCTGTCGGCGATGGGGGCTGGTGGAACTACGTCAGCGGACTTATAGAAAAGTATGGCGTCGTGCCCGTCTCGGCCATGCCTGAGACGCACAGTAGTGAGAATACCAAAACGATGAATGTTGTCCTCGGCCGCTTGCTCTACTCGCGCGCCGCTCAGATCATCAAGGCAAGCGGTGAGGGTGCTTCCATCGAAGATCTCCGCGCTCTGAAAGAGAAGAGTCTCAAGGAAGTCTACCGCTTCCTCGCTATCAACTTGGGCGAGCCGCCTCGCGAGTTTGAGTGGCGCTATGAGAGCAAGTCTAGTGATGAGGAAAAGGAATCAGATTCGGCGAAGGAAAAGCTCACCGAGGCCAAGACCTATACCCCGAAGTCATTTTACAAAGAATTTGTTGGCGTAGATCTTGCGGATTTCGTCTGCCTCTACAATGACCCCAGTCAGGAAATGGGCGCGCATTACCGCTTTGATCGCGCCCGCAATATCGCGGGTCAGCCGGAGATGAATTTCGTCAATATCAGCAGCGAGGAGATGAAGGAGATCGCTATTAAATCGGTCAAAGCAAACGAGGCGATGTGGTTCGCGGTCAATATGAGCATCGATCAATCATCTGAGCACGGCCTTATGGAGGTGGATCTCTTCGATTACGAAACTCTCTTCGATCTCGATCTCTCTCTCTCGAAAAGCGAGCGCTCTCACTTTGCTGCCGGAGCTTCCAATCACGCCATGCTCCTGATGGGAGTTGATTTGAAAGACGAGAAGCCGGTCAAATGGCTCGTTGAAAACAGCTGGGGCGATGCCAAAGGCCAGAAAGGAAAGTGGACCCTCTACGACAGTTGGTTCGATGAGCACGTTTACAATATCATCGTGAATAAGAAGCACGTCTCCGCTGAGACCCTCGCGATCTTCGAGCAAGAGTCAAAGCCGCTCCCAGCTTGGTATCCCGGTGCCCAGCAAGTGGACGGAAAGTAAGCGAGTCGCTTATTTCTTCAGCAGGGGTTGGGCGGCCTCTGCGACATATTTTGCAATCAGCGAGACGCCCTTTTTACTAGGATGCACTCCATCCTTTGAAACCCACTCGGGGTGAGCGCTGAGGAGTTGATAGAGGTCTACGAGGGGAAGTTCGTTCTGCTTGGCCACCTCGGTTGCGATCTGGCGATACTCTTGGATCATTTTCGTAAGCCCGCCTTTGGCCTCGTATTCCTTGGGCTCGTGTCTCGTGAAGTAGATCGATTCTGTAATCGGGGGGAGGGTGCAGATGATGATCTTACTCTCCACTCCTTGGCAGCGCTTTACCATCTCTTGGAGGTTCTTGCGGTAGTCTTTCGGCGAAACATAAGCGCGCTCGCTATCGGCCCGTAGGTCATTCGTGCCGAAGAGGATGACGACCAGTTCGGGCTTCTTAGCGAGCACATCCTTCTCCATCCGATGCAGTCCCTGCCTCGTGTTATGGCCCGCCACTCCGGCATGGGATGTCTTTACCTCTAATAAAGTGCCGAGCTCCTCATTGTATCCGCGCTTCGTGATGCTATCGCCAAAGCAAATGATGCGAGGCTTGGAGGTTTCTGCCGTGTGGGCCGAGAGGAGGAAGGGGAAAAAGAGGATGAGGAAAAGGACGCGCATGAAGAAGCTTATCGTGTTTGATCAAAGGGGAAAACAGAAACCCGTGCTGGAATAGAGAAAGGCTTTCCTTCATTTTGCTCAAAGCCGACTCTTTATGAAACCCCGTCTCATTCTATCCCTCGTTCTCTGGGCATTTGCGAATCTCTCTCTCGCCAAAGAAAGACCCAACGTCATCGTCATCCTAGTCGATGATATGGGCTTCTCCGACATCGGCCCCTACGGGAGTGAGATCCCCACGCCGCATCTTGACGCGCTCGCCAAGGGTGGGCTCAAATTTTCTCAGTTCTACAACACCGGGCGCTGCTGTCCGACTCGGGCCTCGTTACTCAGTGGTCTTTATTCTCATCAAGCAGGAGTTGGTTGGATGACTGCCGATCAGGGACTTCCGGGATATCGGGGCCGCCTTGCGGAGAACTGCGTCACCATCGGGGGAGTTCTTAAGGGTGCAGGCTATTTCACGGCGATGACCGGAAAGTGGCACGTGGGCCACGATGATCAGGTCAATCCACCGAAGCGCGGCTTTGATCGTAGCCTTAATCTCGCGATGGGAGGCGTGCATTTCTCGAATCAGACAGGGAAGATGAAGGAACGTAAGCTCTACCTAGAGGGTAAAGAAATCTCCAAAGACGATCCTCGACTTGATCCTCCTTGGTATGGAACCCATCTTTGGACGGAGCAGGGGATCAAGTATATCGATGAAGCCCGGGCCGCAGAGAAGCCCTTCTTTCTCTACCTCGCCCATGTTACCCCACACTTTCCCTGCATGGCACCTGAGGAAACGATTGCCAAGTATCGAGGTAAGTATCTCGCTGGTTGGGATAAGCTGAGCGAGGCACGCTATGCACGTCAGCTGGAGAGCGGACTGATCAAGAAGGAATGGCCGCTCACTCCACGTCCCAAAAAAATTCCTGCATGGGATTCAATCCCTGATTCCGAGAAGAAGCGCTATGATGACATGATGGCGATCTATGCCGCGATGATCGAGGAACTCGATAAGAGCATCGGGACCCTCGTCTCGGCCCTCAAAGAACGCGACGCGCTCGACAACACCCTCATCCTCTTCCTCTCAGACAACGGCGGAAATGCCGAAACGGGAGTGAAAGGAATCTATACCGGGGACCAGCCGGGCGATGCTCATTCGAATGTCTACGTCGGCCAATGCTGGGCACATCTCAACAATACCCCCTTCCGCAAGTATAAGCACTACAATCACGAGGGTGGCACAGCGACCCCTCTCATTGCCCACTGGCCTGCGGGTATTACGGCTCGTAAGGAGTGGGTTGAAACTCCCAGTCACCTCATCGATATCATGGCGACTTGTGTGGATCTCGGCGGTGCGAAGTATCCCGAATCTCGCAAGGGACTTGCCATCCCTCCCATGGCTGGTTTCAGTCTTCGGCCGCTTTTTAAACTCGGAGGACAGCTTGCCGAGCGGGCGATCTTCTTCGAGCACGAAGGTAATGCGGCCGTCCGCCAAGATGATCTCAAACTCGTCCGTCAAGGCCGTAAGGGCGCATGGGAACTCTACGATTTAAAAGCAGATCGCACCGAGCAACACGATCTTGCGAAAGAACGCCCGGAAACGGTCGAGTCGCTCAAAAAGACCTGGCTGACTTGGGCGAAGAGTCATCAGGTTCTTCCTTATCCCGAGAAGAAAAAAAAGAAGAAGAATTAAGCCGCTCGGATTAATTTTTTGATGCTTAGTTCAGCCCTTCGAGAGCATCGGCAAGTCTCGTGATTTGCTCCTCTGAGTGCGCGGAGCTGATTGTGATTCTGAGGCGGGCGGTGCCTCGGGGGACGGTGGGGTAGCGGATGGCGGGGACGAGGAGGCCGGAGTCTAGGAGTTTTTGTGAGGCGTCTAGGGCAGCTTGGTTTTCTCCGATGATGACTGGGATGATCGGGGTTCCTAATGACTCGAGAATAGGGCCTATAAGACCGATGTTTTGGTGGAGCTTCGCTCGGATGGCTTGGCCTTCCTCGGTGCTGAGAAGCTGGAGCGCGGCGAGTGAGGCGGCGGCTTGGGCGGGGGGAGGTGCGGTGGAGTAGATGAAGGAACGAGCCTTGTTGATGAGGAGATCGATCCATTCTTGAGAGGTGGCGAGGTAGCCTCCTGCGGAGCCGATCGCTTTGCCAAGGGTGCCCATCTGGAAGTCTACTTTTTCTTGAAGCCCGAGTTCTTCAGCGAGGCCTTGTCCGGTAGGCCCGAGGACGCCGATGGCGTGGGCTTCATCGAGCAGGAGGAGGGCCCCGAAGCGATCCTTGAGTTCTATGATTTCAGCGAGCGGGGCGAGGTCGCCATCCATGGAGAAGACGGACTCAGTCACCACAAGGACGCGGCCGGTGGCGGTGCCGAGGAGTTTCTCTAG
>JALZWA010000018.1 GCA_023299815.1 Akkermansiaceae bacterium | reverse complement strand
TCGACGTGGAGGTCGCGGGGGGAGCCATCGAGCCCGACGCGATTCCAGTCGAAGACGCGATAGGTCGTGTCTGAGTTTTGCTGGATCTCGTAGATTAAAAAGCCGGCCCCGATGGCGTGAAGTCGCCCTGAGGGAATGAAGATCGACTCGCCGATCTCGGGCTGCACCGCGTGGACCTTGTCCGCCACGGAGCCATCGGCCAGAGAAGACTCGAAGTCAGCCTGGCTCACGCCATTGTTAAAACCGATGTAGAGTTTCGCGTCAGGATCGCAGTCTGCGATATACCACATCTCAGTCTTAGGCTCACCACCCAGGCTGGGCGCGATCTCCTTGGGTGGGTGGACTTGAATTGAGAGGTCATCACGAGCATCGAGAATCTTGATGAGAAGAGGAAAACGATCACCCACGAGGCCTGCTCCGAAGATCTCTTCACGGCGCTCAGTCCAGAGTTGGTTCAGGGTCATGCCGCTGAATTCACCGCTGGCCACGACTGATTGTTCATCTTCGCGATCGCTCAATTCCCAAGACTCGCCGTAGGGTTGAGCATCGGGGAGGTTTCGTTGGTAGTTCGTCTCCAAAGTGCGTCCGCCCCAGACTCGGGTCATGTAAATGGGCTGAAAGGTGATGGGTTGCATATGAAGAATTATTTCAAATCAAGGGCGGCGGAGCAAGCGAAGAGAGAAAATCGAGAGGGATTTATAGTTTAGATGCCTTAAATTTCACTCTTGCGCTTGAGACCCTCTCCATGAGAGACTTTCTTAGCGCGGTAGTTCCGTGTCCCCCCGATTATGGCCAAACGGCAAAACAAAGTGTCCAAACAGCCCGCCATGCTGGCGCGTGAAGGTGGCCAAGAAATGGTAGGCATCGCCCTGATCCTCATTGGACTGCTTCTCTTTATCTCCTTCCTCCGCTTCACTCCGGTGGACTTTGTAGGCTGGAAGGTCTTTGGCGGATTTGCTCCGGAGGGCGCAGCGGATGAGCCGACAAGGAATCTTATCGGACCCGTGGGAGCCTTGTTAGGTTTCGTTTTTATCGGACTCTTTGGGGGAGCGGCTTATCTCTTCTCGCTCGCGATCATCTGGCTCGGCGTCGCCGTTGCTTGGTTTAAAAGTCACCTCGGGTGGCGGACGATCATCGGTTTTGCGGTTCTCATGCTGGCCAGTGCCGCGCTCTTTAATGTGCGAGGTTGGTTTGAAGGTCATTTTCACGTCAGCTGGGCCGGCGGTCTTCTGGGAGAAGGTATCGGGCATTATGTCTTCCAGAATCTTCTGGGCTCAGTGGGTGCCACCATTCTTCTTCTCGGGATCTATGCCATCAGCTTGATTCTTCTCACGGGCCTGCATCCTTTCTCTTTTGCTAGAAATGGCGTCGATGCCGTCACTACTTGGTGGGCGACCTGGAAGGCGTCTCGCTCCAGTAGCACGAAAAACGTTTACGCACCGGGAGCACGGAAGCGGGCTCGAAGCGTCGCGCCGATCGAAGATCCTCTTCCCGCCGCCGACCTGCCGCCGAAGAAGAAAACAGCAAAAGCAAAGGCTGAGCCGGACGAAATTCTTTCTGTTAAGAAGGAGGTCGAGGACAATGGTCAGGTTACCCTGCCTCTCCGTGAGACACCCAAGCCTCAAATTATTGACTCTTCCGTTCGAAAAAATCCTCTCAAGGATATGGGAGCGCGTCCCTTCGAGCGCAAAAAGAATGAGCACACGGGTCTTAGAACTGATGGCTTCGAGGACTACGAGCTCCCCGGATTCGACCTCCTCGAGTTTGAGGAGAGCGACGAACCTCCGGAAGACTTCAGCGAAGAGCTTCTCGCGACTCAGAAGATCATCATCGATACCTGTCAGGCCTTCGGGGTTGAAGTCACCGCCGGAGACATCACCCGTGGACCGACGATTACACGATACGAAGTCTACCCAAGCCTTGGTCTCCGTGTCAGCCGTATTACCCAGCTTGAAGCTGACTTGGCTCGTGCCACCAAGGCAGAGCGCATCAATATCCTCGCTCCAATCCCAGGAAAAGACACCGTCGGTATCGAGATCGCGAATGACAATAAAGTCGCGGTTCCTCTCCGCGAACTTCTTCAAGACGATGGTTTCCGCAGCTCGAAGCGCAAGATCCCACTTGCTCTTGGAAAAGACGTTTACGGAAATACTGTCATCGGAGACCTCGCCGCCATGCCTCACTGTCTCGTAGCGGGTGCTACCGGAGCGGGTAAGTCGGTTTGTATCAACTCGATCATTACCAGTATCCTCTACAAGTTCGGTCCTGATGAGCTCCGCTTCATCATGGTCGATCCGAAGGTGGTGGAAATGCAGGTTTACAGTAAGCTGCCTCACCTCGTCGTCCCCGTGGTTACCGATCCTCGTAAGGTCGTCGGTGCGCTGAACTGGTGTGTCAATGAGATGGAACGTCGTTATAAGATGTTCGCTAAGATGGGCGTGCGGAATTTCGATAGCTTCAATGATCGCCCTCGTGAGGAGCCTGAAGAGCCGCTTGCGAAAGAGGAGCAGGAAGATCTCGATTCGATCGTCGATGAAGAAGCCATCGAGTCCATGGCAAGAGCCTTTGAGGATGGTGACATCGGCCCCATGGCCACTCCTGAGGAGGTCGAAGCAGAGAGCGACGAAGTCCCAGACCGCTTTCCTTACATCGTCATCATTATCGATGAGCTTGCCGATCTCATGCAGACCGCTCCGGCGGATATCGAAGTCGCGATCGGTCGTATTGCTCAAAAAGCCCGTGCTGCTGGAATCCACCTCATCGTGGCGACCCAGACTCCACGTGCTGACGTTGTTACCGGAATGATCAAGGCGAACATCCCGAGCCGGATTGCCTTCCAGGTTTCCTCATCTCTCGACTCACGCGTCATCCTTGATAGCAAGGGTGCGGAAAAACTCTGTGGAAAAGGAGACATGCTCTTCCTTCCACCGGGATCGGCTAAGCTTGAGCGAGCTCAAGGTGCCTTCGTCTCCGATGAAGAAGTGGAAGCCATCGTCGAGTTCTGCGCCAATCA
>JALZWA010000017.1 GCA_023299815.1 Akkermansiaceae bacterium | reverse complement strand
CCCCAAGCGGAGGAGGTGGAGAAAAAGACGGGGCGGGTGGTGCCTACGACTTGGCGGATGCCGGGTTGGATGGAGGCGTAGAGTTCTTCGAAGTCGGCACCGCGGTGACCGATGGCTGGACCGGCCATGGCAGCGTAGGTTTCAGGGGCAACATCGACAGGGCCAGGGATGAAAAGCTTTGGTTTTGACATCGGGCGGACGCTGGACCGATGAGGCCATTCTGTCCAGTATTTTCAAGGTCGAGAGATTACTCCTTTTCGTCGAAAATCATCTGTTCGAACTTGATCTTACGGGCTCGCTCTTCGGCTTGGGTGGCACTGGGGCCGCCGGATTGTGCGACCCGAAGGGCGAGTGCGAGAGCGGCCTTCCATTCGTTATTCCGCTCTAAGAGCGGGAGGGCTCCGATGAGGGCGCACTTGTCATGCCACTGCCACTCGAGGGGTCCCATTTTCTCAGGTTCGAGATTATTGAGCACGACCTGATAGTAGGTTTTTAGGGCGTCATTTTGACGGCCGAGATTTTCGAGGACGCGTCCTCGGAGAAAGCTGGCTCGATTGAACCACGCGACGGGGAGTTCTTTCTGACCGAGGAGTTGATTATAGAAGCCGAGGGCTTGATCGTAGTGAGCATTTTGAGATGCGGCTTCTGCCCCGAGGACAAGAAGTCTGCGGCGATCATGGGTGCTGAGTTTTTTGTTCTTAAGGAGTCGCTCTATTTCGACTAAAGCTGCTTCTTGTTGACTGTGGTCAATCTGCAGGCGGGCGAGATCGAGTGCGGCTGCGGTGGCGAGTGGCCCACCGGCCTTGATGATCTCATGATAGCGCTCGATGGCTCTCGCGATATCTGATTCGGTATTCACGGAGAAGGAGGCACGGGCACTGAGAAAGCGGGCAGTCTCGGCTAAGGGGTGGTCGGGGAAGCGCTCGCGGAGGCGCTCGAAGCTGAGAATGGCCTCGCCGCTTTCTGCTTTCATGAGAGCTTGACCTTGTTTGAAAAGAAGCTCGGGGGCGCGTGGGTGGTCAAGGTTTCTGCCGATGAATTGCTGTGCTTCGTCAAAGCCTTCTCCGAGAGAGAGGAGGGCGAGGACCTTGCGGGCCTCGAGGTCTTTCTGGGTGGCTTCATCGAATGAGAGCTGGTTGAGGAGGGTTTTGGCCTGAGTCGCTTGGTTTTCGACAGTGGGATGGTAGTTCTCGGCGAGTGCGAGCGCTGCTTCTTGGCGACGCGGTGAATCGGGATTTGTTTTGAGGAATGACTCTAGGAGAGGGATGCTTTGGGGATTGCGCTGATCTGCTAAAATGAGGCTTCGTTCGAGCTTGAGTCGCTCGGTTGAGAGGGAGGGGAGGTCCTTGATATCGGGGGATCTGCCCGCTTGTAAGGCTGCGACTCCGGCATTGAAGGAGGCGGCATCGGCAAGTGATTGATCTTGAAGTTTGGAGGCCAAGTCTCTCGCAGCCTCGTAGGCCTTGAGCGCCTGCTTGGGATCTTGGAGAGCAAAAGCGGCGGTTGCTTTTAAGGCATTCGCGGTGGCTTGAACCCGGCTTGAGGATGCTTGGGTTCTTGCGAGTTCGAAGGTCTCTAGGGCGCTTTCATATTTCTCGGTTTTGAGGAAGATGAGGCCGGTTTGAATGAGGGCGCGCTCATTTAATTCCGCTGCTTCAGGGGGGCTGTTCTCGCGGAGGCGGCTCAGGTGGATCTGGGCCTCGCTGGCTTGATCGGCATCGAGGTTAATGAGCGCGAGTAGGTAAAGAGTGTGCGCGGCTCGCAGGGGGAGTTTTTCAAGGGCCGGGGATTCTTCAGTGGTGGGTGAGGGCGAGATGGTTTGTGGTAGAATCCATGGTTTAAGGATTTTGGGGTCGATCTCGCTGCGCCAGGCTTCAAGCCGGGCAAATACCTCGGTCATGCGGGGGAAGTCAGGGGATTCTTCAAGGGTGGCGATGAGGGAGGTGGTTGCTTCTTTAAAGTTACCATCGAGGGCGAGGCTATCGGCAAGTCCCAAGTGGGCTGCGTAGATATAGGGAGCGGGGAGGTTGATTTCTTCGGTGTTTGCTGATACGAGGGCCTGAAAACTGCCGATGGCGGGGAGGCGGTCCTTTTTTAAAAGCTGGAGACGAGCTGCGAGAAAGCGAGTGATGGGAGTTTGGTTAGATGACTCGGTGAGTCTTTTCTGGAGGAGGGGCTCGGCTTCCTCAATCTTTCCAAGATCAAGAAGGATGCTGAGGGCAAGAATCTGCTCGGCGGAGGTTCCCTTGTCGTATGGTGCGAGGAGCGTGAGCGCTTTCTCAGATTCTCCGAGTGCTGAAAATATGAGGGCTCGCTGATAGACGGCGGTGGCGGTCTTGAGGTTTTTGAGAGTGGAGGAGGCTTTTTCTAACTCACCGAGCTGGGTGTAGGCATGGGCTCGCCAGGTGAGAGACTTTGGTCCGGAGCTGGTGAGAATATCGAGTGCTGCTTGGGACCGGCCTGAGCGAACGAGGGCCTCACCCAGACGGGCCCTGAGGTTGAGGTCGGCACCTTCATCGAGATCCTTGCGATCGAGGAGGTTTTGTAGCTTAGTGACGGCAACGTCATGGAAGGAATCTCCCAGGGCGATGTCAGCCTCGCGATACTCGCGGAGCTTCTGGATCTGCGACCAGGTGACACCCGCTGCGGTGGAGGCGCAGAGGAGAGTGATGACTAGGAAGAGACGACCCATGGCTGGATTATAGGCCCACATCTTCTCTTGGTAAAACTACAATGTCCCGAAGGTGCGATCCCCGGCGTCTCCGAGGCCGGGGACGATGTAGCCTTTTTCATTGAGACCTTCATCGATGGCTGCACAGGTGATGCGGACATCGGGATGGTCTGTCTTGATGCGGGTCAGTCCTTCGGGGCTGGCGACGAGGCAGACGAAGTGGAGGTGCTGGGCTCCCTTTTTCTTTAATCCCGTGATGGCTACGGAAGCACTGCCACCGGTGGCGAGCATAGGGTCGAGGACGAAGACATCGGCTGCGGAAAGCTCTGTAGGAAATTTTTCCAAGTAAACTTCAGGCTCGAGAGTTTCTTCATTCCTGGCAAGTCCGTAGTGCGCAATGGAGGCTTCTGGAAGAAGTTGGTGGAATCCCTCGCTGAGTCCGAGACCGGCACGCAGGATGGGTGCGAGAATGATGGGTCGGGCGAAAAGGTGGCCGACGGTTTCGGTCACGGGGGTGGTGATGGAGACCTCGCGCAGGGGGAGTTGCTCGGTGGCGGGGAAGACAAGGAGCTTGGCGATATCGACGATATGGCGGCGAAATTCCTGAGGACAGCAGTCCTTTGATCTGAGCTGGGAAAGGCGATCCGCAACGAGGGGATGTTTGCTGAAATCAGGAATCAACATTTGAGACTGTGGGGTTCCATTTTTTGAGAGTTGCGAGCGAGATGCCGAGGAGTTTGGCTGCTTCTTTGGGATCGCTAGCCGACTGATCGAGAGCGTGGCGGATGAGTTCGTCTCGTGCAAAGCTGAGGGCGTTCTCGCCGCTGCGAGTGGCGCTTTCAATCAAGAGGTCGAGCGCTTCATTGACACTTTCCTGTGAAGAAATGGGACCTTTTCCGATGGGGATGTCATCAGGGAGAAGGACGTTGCTTAAGGCAAGAGCGCAGGCTCGCGCCATGGTGTTTTCCAGCTCACGGACATTGCCGGGCCAGAGGTGCTTCTGGAGATGCTCGATGGCTTCGCCGGAGAGACGGAGTCGGGCAGTGCCATTTCTTCTAGCAATACGATCGAGGAAGAATTCTGCGAGAAGGGGGACATCTTCGAGTCGGGCGCGGAGCGGGGGGAGCTCGATTTCGACGACATTGAGTCGATAGTAGAGGTCTTCACGGAAGCGCCCTGCGGTGACTTCAGCGGCGAGATCCTTGTTGGTGGCGGTGACGATGCGGACGTCGGAGTGGAGTGTCTCATTTGACCCCACACGGGAGAAGGTGCCATCTTGAAGGACGCGCAAGAGTTTTACTTGAACCGAGGCAGGAAGGTCGCCGACTTCATCAAGGAAAAGGGTGCTCTCGTGGCTGTCCTCGAAGCGGCCCGGACGCCTTGCGATGGCGCCGGTGAAGGATCCTTTTTCATGTCCGAAAAGCTCAGACTCGAGGAGGTTTTCGGGAATCGCTCCGCAGTTGATGACGAGCATCTCGTTCTTACTACGAGGGCTGAAATCGTGAATGGACTTGGCGACGAGTTCTTTCCCTGTGCCGCTTTCTCCAGTGACGAGAACTGGGGCATCTGAGCGAGCGACGCGGCCTACGATCTTCATCACATCCTGGAGAGGGCGCGAGATTCCGATGATGGCATTTTTGCCCTCAAGATTCGGGGTCTTTTGTTCCTTTCCTCCGGCACCGCGCCGTTGGTCGACGGTCTGGAGGGCTGATTCGACGACCTTCCTGAGTTCGAA
>JALZWA010000016.1 GCA_023299815.1 Akkermansiaceae bacterium | reverse complement strand
TCTCAAGTGATGACGACTTCTTTGGAGCCGGTATCGATCGCGTGACGGTCTCCATCCCGCGGGCTCTCGCCCTCAACTCCAAGCTCTTTGCTCGCCTAGCTGCCGAGGTCTCGAATCCCTAATCCTCGCGGACAAATCGCTTCACGTAATCGACCAGAGGACAATACCCTCTAGTCCGCCCTCTTTTCTTCCACCACCCCCACCATAGAGGAATACCAATCTGCCGTGAAAGGAATCCCCCCTCACCACCTTCGCCCCCCAACAGGAGCGATGACCAGCCTCAAGAATAAAAGCACCTCAGGATCGCCAAAGCTCTGCTCAAACACCGCGTGAGTCCCATCGCCTACGATTACTTCAGCTGAAGAAGCTCTCCAAGTATCAAGGTCGGAACTTTCCTCTAACGAATAGCGGTAACCCAGCTCAGTAAGAAAGAGGAGTTTGAATGTTCCTTCCGTCGTTAAGATCGAGATTTCTGGAAGCGAATGATTCGAGCGAACCCCCTCCCAAGTCCACCCCATCGTGCCGCCAGTTGGACCCGCGCACCAACTCACGGGATCATTCCCAAAAGCATTCCGATCCATTCGCTCCAGCGCTTGACCACCTCCCGCTGCCCCGGGATCCCAGGGGCTCATGTTTTGATACTTGGCCTGGTCTACGATGACATAACGAGGGTCATTCCCAGACATCCCCGAGGGCCGGAAGAGAGACACTGAGCCCCGCGTCGCAAAGAAATCCTGAAAAGAAAAATGGAAGACTTGCACATTCTCAGGAACGTCAAAAGAACCAGTCCCATCCAGAACACAAATCACATATCCGCCAGGAGGCACTGTCGTATTTAAGGGAAAGGAAAACGTCTTCTCCACCTCAGCTTTAGGAGATAAGACCCAGGAATTTTTCGGATAATTTGGATCCCAGAGTTGGATCGGATCCTCCGTGATATTTTGCAGCTCAATGTATGGAAATCCACCCGCTTCAGGATGATACATAATTTCCGTAATCATGAGAGTCGGCAGCAACGGACCGCTATTGCCACTTCCAAAACTCGGAGACTCTTCCATCAGAAAATAATCATTTCCATCCGATGATTCGACCCGGCCAAAAGAGGCATCCCTATCACTCCCAAAGAATTTGAAGCCATCGGAATACCCGGTCAGCTCCCCTTCAGAATCCCCCGAAAAAAGGTAGCAGCGCTCGTCTTCTGAATTAAAAGCAAGACCGCTTCCGGCAGCCGAAAAATCAAGCTCATCGACCACAAGGTAGCCATCTCCAGGCACCACCATTTCAGGAGGAAAGCGAAACTTGTAAGGAGAATTTCGATCATCGCTCAACCACCAGCCGCCAATCGACACCTCATTAGGAGTGGGATTGTAGATTTCCACCGTGTCCAGCAGTGCCCCATTGGAGCGAGAGCGCAGCTCGTGAATCACGAGCCGAGCGATCTTGGGCTCCGGATCGTCCGACCCCGGAGAGCCCAGCCGTGCCGAGCTTGCCCGCCAAGTGCTGAAGTGCTCCGGGTCCGCCTTTGGATCGAGAGTCGTTCGGGTAAGGGAGAATCCTACCGCGGATGGGAGATGCCTGAAGTAGCCATGATTATCAGGGATGGCAGGCCAAGGAGCATGAGAATCATAGCGCATATGAGTGGCCACCGATCCATCGATACCGATCAGCGCGATGCGTGAGAGAGCGTTATTGAATGGCGACGCCTTCACCTGACCCGGGGGAATCACTCCATCATAAGTCACGCCTGGGTAGAGAGAAAGGAAGCTCTCGGGATTCGCAACGAGGACGACAAATTCACCAGGAAGAGCCATCACCCCTTCCGGAAAAGTGTAGATCTCGCGGAAGCCTTCTCTCGCAATCTCAAAATCGACAAGACGCATCCCCGAGAGATCCAGCGGAGCGTCTCCGATATTTTTGAATTCGATAAATTCCTCGTTCTTAGCCGTCCCCCGCAAGTCCGTCGGGTGATGCATGATCTCCGTGATGAGAAACTGGGAAAAATCCTGATCCGCCACAAAGCTTGCCACAACCAGTTCACTCCAGTCATCGCCCGATTTCACACGCGCATGAACTGTCGTAGTGCAATTGACCGAAAGCGGACCACCAAAGGAACTCGCGAGAGTCGCATCATGAATCCGCGCGCTTCGATGGACCAGCCCATGGGCATCACGCGGATCCATCCCATTCGTAGTGTAGAAAATAGAGCCCGTGGAATTCGAGTGAATGATCGATAAAAGAGCGGGCGTCTCTACCGCTCCTCCTGCCGGAGAAATCACAGGAACCTCAAGCGCGTCGCTTCCATTGACACCGCAAAAAATCACGCATGCAACCAAGAAGCTTCGCCATGAAGCGATGTAAACACACTGATCCCCCACTCGCAGAGCGATGAACCAAAGCACCGTAGCTGTCAAGTTGCCGCTTCAGCGCTTCGCCAGCGCCTGTTCCGACAACCCAGAATAAGGCGCGTTGGTGAAATCCCATTGGAGGTTAAAGCCACTCTCCCCACCCGAAAGGACACTTGGGAAAGTCTCCTTCCCGCCCTCAACAGACGCTATATACGTCATATTAAATTCATTTAAATGTCGCTTTTTGCCTTATTTGACGTATTAATACGCTTAATAAAGCGATGCCGAAGGTAATACGACAAGAAGACCTCGATGAGATCCTCGCGATCTTCCACCAAAGCCCCACCTCATTATCAGTCGGTGACGTTGCCGAGCGCTTGGCGATTCCTCTCGCGAAGAGAACCTTACAACGCCGCCTCGCCCTATTAGAGAAGGACTTGTTCCTAAAGTCGAGGGGGCAAAAACGAGCCAAAAGGTATGCCATCCGCGCGGTGACTTACAACATGCAGCCCATTCCCGCGCTCCTAGTTGAGGAAACAGCGGTGGTCTATGGTGCCGAAAAAAGCGTCGCGTTGTCAGTGGCGTCAGAGGAAATACGACAAATCCTAGAAAAGCCGGTGTCGGAGCGGAAGCCTGTCGGCTACAATCCACAGTTTCTCGCGGACTATATTCCGAATGAGACCTCTTATCTCCCTGGTCAGACCCGTGAGAAGCTCGCGCGTCTTGGGCGGGTCGGGGCCAGTCAACTCCCTGCCGGCACCTACATGCGGGAGGTGATTAATCGTCTCCTTATTGATCTCTCATGGAATTCGAGCCGCCTGGAGGGGAATACGTATACGCTCTTAGAAACTGAGCGCTTACTCCACGATAGCCAGATCGCGGAGGGTAAGCAGGTGGAGGAAACTCAGATGGTGGTGAATCATAAGGCGGCGATCGAGATGCTCAGCGAGGATGCAGATCTTCTCTGTTTTAACCGCTACACGATTTTGAATCTCCACGCCTTACTCTCGGAGAATCTCCTCCAGGATCGGAATGCGGTGGGCAGTTTGCGGGAGGTTGCAGTGGGCATCGGGGCCTCGGTCTATCACCCGCTCAATGTGCCCCAGATGATCGAGCTGCACTTTGACGAGATTTTGACGAAAGCGGAAGCGATCTCGGATCCCTTCGAGCAGGCTTTTTTCATCATGGTTCATATCCCCTATCTCCAACCCTTTGAGGATGTGAATAAGCGGACCTCTCGCTTGGCGGCCAATATCCCGCTAGTGCGGCATAATCTTTGCCCCATGTCGTTTATCGGAGTTCCTAAGGAGGATTACCTTTATGGCATGCTCGGTGTTTACGAGCTGAACCGGGTTGACTACCTGCGGGATGTCTTCGTCTCGGCCTATGAGCAGTCAGCGGTGCGCTATGGCTCGGTCCGCCAAGAGCTCGGCGAGCCAGATCCCTTTCACCTCCGCTACCGTGTTCCGATTAAGGAAACGGTGCGTGAGGTCGTCTTAAAGAAACGGACCAAATCGGAGGCCATCATCTTCATCAAAAAGTCGTGTGAAACGATCCCCGAACCCGACCGCCCAGAGTTCACCGAAAATGTGGAGGAGGAACTCCGCTGCCTCCACCCCGGCAACATCGCCCGCTTCAAGCTCCGCCCCACCCAGCTAGAAGACTGGCAAGCCGTGTGGTGAACCCCTCACCATTTGCTTCCCAGGGCATTGAGGTCCTCCTTGATGTCTTTCAAACCCCGACCTAAGCTCACCGCCTAGAGAAGCATTCACTTCGTCAATCTCTTTCAAGGACCCAGCCACTCAAAACCTCAAAAATTAGATCATCGTGGATATTCGCACCGTCATCAAAGTCATCAACAAGATGAAAGTTGATGGAGCTATCCAGCATTACGCCATAGGAGGCGCAGTAGGTGCCACCTTCTATCTGGAACCTTTTTCGACTCTTGATGTCGATATATTTGTCGCCTTTGAGCCTGAGAAAGACTCTCTCATCATCTCACCGACTCCGATCTTTGATCACCTACGAGAAGCTGGCTTCGAGATGGAAGGTGAATATTTCCTCATCGGAGGCTGGCCCGTCCAATTCCTCCCCCCGCACAGTCCACTCGTTGACGAAGCCTTGGCAAAGGCCAGCTCTCTAAAAATCGACGATGACCCAGTTTCCGTCATGACCGCTGAACATCTTGCCGCGATCGCTCTTGAACTAGGGCGACCAAAAGATAAGGCACGATTACTGCAATTCATGGACGAGGGAGCTCTGGACATGGCGACATTTGAGGATATCGTAAATCGATATCAACTCGCGCCCAAGTGGCTGATATTTCAAACCCAATTTCTTTCCAATCCATGAGTGCCTACCTAAAGAAAGTGACCGAGAGCAAAGAAGCCTTCAGGAAAAAATTGGCAGCCAAGAGCATCGGCGAGAAGTTGACCATCCTCGACCGCCTCGCCGAGCGGAGTAAAATACTGAAGCGGGCGAAGGGTTAGAACGAGCCCTTCCCACTTCAATGAAATGAATTCCATCCAGAATTTTTAATTCTGAACGAATCACAAAGCGCCCGCTGCCAAGAACACCGGGCGCTTTTTCGTGCCCTAAAACCATGATTCATCTCCGCTCCCCAGTTCTTAAAAAAACTCCGCTGCCCTGCTGCCCCGCGTGAGGCTACCTCTCAACCATGTCCACCATCCTCCAAACCCCCTCCTTGACCCCTTCCATCAAACAACATAAAATAAACAGGTAATTCCCTGCTCTTTATATGATCAAAGCCAAATCAATCAAGCCCCTGAGCGATTTCGTCAGAAATACCAAGAGCCACATCACGGCCCTCAAGGAAACTCAGGAACCCGAGATCCTCACCGTCAATGGGGAAGCCGCTATCGTCGTCCAAGACGCTGAATCCTACGAAGCGATGGCAGCCCTCGCTGAACAGGCCAAGCAGGACGCCCGGCTTCAAAAGGCGATGGCCTACTTCAGAGAAGGCGGGAAAGGGATCAAAGCCGCCGATGTCTTCGCCGACCTCGACGCGAAATATCTCTAAACCGCTCAGCCGATGCTGGAATACGAGATCGTCTTCTCCCCCACCGCCTACGAAGACTTGGAAGAAACTCTCCAATGGCTGGAGAAAGAGGCTCCGGAAAAAGTCTCCGAGTGGTATGCCGAGATCAAGGCAGAGATTGGCACCCTGAGCCAACTTCCAGAGCGATGTCCCAAAGCACCCGAAAACGGCCTCTGGGGTGATGAAGAACTCCGTCAGCTCCTCTTCCAAGGATACCCATCGAAATACCGGATCATTTTTCACGTCAGTAAAAACACGGTCCAAATCCTAAACATCCGCCACGGAGCACGCCGATTTTTGCACGAAGAGTAGGAACGCTCAATCGCCCATCAATTATCCGAAGTCGATCTCATCGGCTGGCCTTACGAGGCGCACCCTCAGCCGAAGACCCCCGCGATGCAAACCATCACAGCAGCGGCCTCATCTCCGAGGAATTCCTCACCCA
>JALZWA010000015.1 GCA_023299815.1 Akkermansiaceae bacterium | reverse complement strand
CTCGTCATTGTGTTTCGCCATCGTCGCAACGGCGGAACTGATTCACGACACCTCAAGTGCCCACCGCATGCGGCACCTCACCGTGGATGAAAAGGTGAAAGCTATCTTCGTCACCCTCGCCTCTCAGGTAGACGTGAATGATAAGAACGCTCTCGAAGCCATCGGCCTCGGCGCGGAGCTCCGCGAGAACGAAGTCTGGCTCGCACTCAAAGCCGCCATGAAGCCCGGCGCGTCCACCGCGTGGGACGAGCGCTTCACCCGCCTCACCTGGCGTCTCTGGCCCCGCGAAGCCATCGCCGATCTTCAAACCCGCGCCATCTCGAAAGAACTCAGCCCCGAAGCGCGTGCCTTCGCCATCGAGTCCATCGCCTTCATCGAAGACCCCAAAGCTGCGCAAGCGATGCTCAACCTCGCTGACAATGCCCTCACCAAGAAGGACGCCTCCTACTGGCTCTTCCGCAACATGACCGGCGACTGGCGCGACTACGGCCTCCGCAAGGATCTCAAGAAGCGCGGCATCTACGATGAGGACAAGGTGCAGATCACTGCGATCACCGTTCCTAAGGCGCAGAAACCCAAGTTCTCCGTCAAAGATGCCCTCGCTCTCAAAGGCGATGCCGCAAAAGGAAAGGCAACCGCAATGCGCTGCATCATGTGCCACGAGTTCGAGGGCGTCGGAGTCAACTACGGCCCGAACCTCAAGGGCTGGGGGGCCAGCCAACCTGCCCATGTCATCGCCCGCGCCATCGTCGAGCCATCGGCAGATATCTCCCACGGCTTCGGCGGAGCCACCATCCTGCTCAAAGACGGACGAAAGATCGATGGCCTCGTCGCCTCCAGCGGAGACCCCACCACCATCACCTCCACCGGAGGTGTGACCCAACTCGTGCCTAAGAAGCTCATCAAGAAGCAGATGAAAATGAGAACCTCGCTCATGCTCTCCGCAGATCAACTCGGTCTCACCGCACAGGATGTTGCAGATCTCGTGGCCTACATGCAGAAAGCGAAATAAATGCCCTCCCTGCGTAGCCTTCTTCTGATCCAGCTCCTTGTCAGCGCGGCAATGACCGGGATCATCTGGTTCGTGCAGGTCGCGATTTACCCCCTATTCGGCAAGATCAACGAAGGGAACTTTGACGCTTATCACGCGCACTACATGGACATCGTCCCGCTCGTCATCGCCCCGCTCATGCTCATCGAGGCAGCCACCTGCGCGGCCTGCTTTTTCCTAGGAGATAAGAAGACATTCTTCCTCCCCTCCGCTCTTCTAGGAATCGCCTGGCTCTCCACCGCCTTCATCCAAGTCCCCCAGCATGAAGCGCTGACCCTCGCCACCGTCTCCGGACTCGTGGCAAGCAACTGGATCCGCACCGCCGCGTGGACGATTCGGACAGGACTGCTCGCCGCTCTTCTGATACGCCTTCAGAAATAATAAAGTTCTTCTCTTCGCCTTCGTAAGAGCAGCCGACCACGTGGTCCCCGCTGATCGCGCCAAGACCATGATCGCCGCGATTAAGAAAGCAGGCGGCAAGGAAGCGAAGCTCAAGATCCTCCCCGGAGAAGGCCACGGAGCCGGAAGGCTGGTCTTCTCTTCAGAAGAGCTCTTCGAGTGGATGTTTTCTCAGACGCGGTAGCGCGAGACGTAGGATAGCCATCTTGGCTGTCTTCCCCGCCCTCAAACCACGCCGAACGAGCGGACCACTTCCTCCGGCTAGGAAGACCACCAAGATGGCTATCCTACGTTGTGAAATTTCAGAGTTCATTCTTCCTGCTTTGGGGTTCACAGTCCCTCCATGTCTCTCACCCCGCGCGGCGCAGCTCTTCTTGGAGGAGCGATTGCCTTGTTGGTGATTGGCATCTTGCGGATTGATGGCGCGCTCATCGCCATCGGAGCGGCTGGACTACTTCTGATGATCGTAGTCCTCATCATGGGCCGGTGGAACCTCTCCAAGCTTCAGGTCGCCATCCAAGCCCCCGCCCGTGTCTTCGCCGACACCGCTTTTGATTTCCGGATGACGTTGATGAATGGCCGAGGCCTCCTAGATGCTCACGGAATCCAGATGCGACTCTCACTCTCAGAACGCGCTCAGATCCACAGCCACTCCCGCTGGACCGCCGCTCGTTCATCGGCCACCTCCAAGCTGCGCGGCTCGATCCCCTCGCGAGGTGCCTTTTCAACACATCCCTGCCGTCTCAGCTCCACCTTCCCACTCGGGGTGCTGGAGCATCGCCTCATGACCAGCGTCGAAAAAGAGATGCTCGTCTTCCCCAAGGCGATCGTTCCGAAAGAATTCTTCTCAAGCGGCGAGTTCGATGACGCCTGGCACGGCGAGGGACTGCAAGCGGGCGACTCGCCCGGCGAGCCGCGTGGACTGCGCCCTTTCCGCCCCGGTGATCCCGCCAAGAACATCCACTGGCCCGCCACCATGCGGGCGCTCGCCCGTGGCCGGGCGCCTAGGATTCGCGAGATGGACCCACCCGGGCTCCGGCCTCGCCGCGCCACCGTCATTTTTCACTCCTACGGAACCGATGGCACCCTCATCCGCACCGACTACTTCGAGCGCGCCCTCTCGCTCCTC
>JALZWA010000014.1 GCA_023299815.1 Akkermansiaceae bacterium | reverse complement strand
TGCCCCCTCTCCCTCCTCTTGAGAAATCTCGGTAAAAGGCTGCGAAAGATCACGCACCTCCAGCACCAAGTCCGCACGCGAGACTTGCGCGTGCGTCATCTCAATCCCCGTCATTTCAATCTCGTCACTCGATTCCCGCACTCCGGCGGTATCGACAAGGCGAAGCGGAATCCCACGGAGATTCACCACCTCCTCGATCGTGTCGCGAGTCGTCCCCTCTGTCGCGCTCACGATCGCCCGGCGATATCCTAGGAGGCGATTCAGCAGCGATGACTTTCCCACATTCGGCTTTCCATAAATCACCGTGCGCACGCCTTCTCTTAAAATACGCCCTTGGTCAGCCGTCGCGAGAAGATCTGAAATCCGCCCGTGCTGATCGGCCATGCGCTTTTTCAAGCCCTCTCCCACTGCGGGGTCGATATCCTCCTCGGGAAAATCAATGTAAGCCTCCAGATGAGCCGTCGCCCCCAGCAGTTCGGCTCGGATATCCTCACAGGTTTTTCCCAAACGGCCTTCCAGCTGCTCAGTCGCAGAGCGCAGCGCGAGCGAGGTCTGCGCCGAGATCAGATCCATCACCGCCTCAGCCTGAGTCAGATCCATTTGCCCATTTAAAAAGGCCCTCTCCGTGAACTCGCCCGGCTCAGCCGGACGCGCCCCCGCCTCGATGAATCGCTCTAAGACCTTGCGCGTCACCACCACGCCGCCGTGGCCCGTGAACTCCGCGACATTCTCCCCAGTGTAACTTGCGGGTCCGGAAAAAGTGACCAATAATCCCTCGTCGATCACCAACCCCTCAGCATCGCAGACCAATCGCAGACCCACCTTTCGCAAGGGAGGGAGTGCTTTGGGCTGCGTCGCCACAGCCGCGATCTCAAGAGCCTGCGGACCAGAAAGACGAATCAGAGACACCGCGCCCATTCCAGCCGGGCTCGCAATCGCGACGATCGTATCAGAGTCAGCGCCCATTAAATTCTTACTGAGAATAGCGATTCAGATTCGAAGGATCACCTCCGATATTCAGAAACTCCCAGCAGATGATCTCATCAATCACCAGCTTAGGCTCAGGCTCATTCGTCCAGCTCATCCGAACCGTCGCAGTCGTCCCCTCCACCTTTTTTCCAGGCTGATCTGTCCAGTTAAAGGGAGTCAAAAGATGACCCACCGCTGAGCTATTCTCAACCGCGACAGTTACTTGATCGTCTTCAATGTGTCCGGCATCGATCACCCGATACACCCGCACATCAGGATCCTTCTGAATCGTCGTCGTGACATCCTCGATCATGAAAACTCGAAACACCCCGGAGGCTCCTGGATTCGGGTAATCACCAAATTCACGGAAAAGGCGAAACTGAGTCTGGACCAGCGAATCCCAGTCTAACTTGTAAGCCCCATTAATCTTCTTGAAGAAAGCGCGCGCACGCTGCCCCTCCATCTCAAAGTTGGCCACCAATGCACCCGTCCAAATATTCAAACTCGGCTTCTCCACCTCCATCTGCAGCTCTAAGGTCGCGATAGGGCGGAAGAACTCAGCGAGCTCGAACTGCTTGGGCCGGTGGTAATCCATCAAAAAGATTCCCCTCTCCTCATCCCTCGCATCCATCGGGAAGGCATTAAAGTTGTCAGCCTCAAGTGTATTTTTAGCGTAATACTCAGAGGAATAGAAAGAGCGGAGATCCCCGATCCGACTTGCCCCATCGATAATATATTTTGACTTTTCCTCTGCCGTTTTCGCAGCAAAGAATCCCCGAAGCACCCCTTTAGCCTCTTCCAAGTCCGAGAGATTCACCACCTTCTGAGGGCGCGTCTGTGCGACACCACCCTCACCTCCAGTTGGAGGATTGAGGCCACTCGTATCAGGCCCCTGGACCGGATCCACGCGGAACTTCGTCATTAAGAAAAAGCCCCCCGCAATGAGACCCACAAAACCAAGACCGGCGACTCCCCAGAGCAGCCCCGTTCCGCCTTTTTTCTCCGGAGCGACAGGCGCAGTAGACACCTGATCCGTCACCTCCACTGCCCGTGCAGGAACTGACCGAGGGGCCGGCTCAGGCTCAGGCGAAGTCGTCGAAGCTCCGCACATAGGGCACGGAGCCGTCGTGGGAGGAAGGTTTGCCGGAATGGTAATCATTCCTTGGCAGCTTCCACACTGAAATTGCTTCTGGCCGGGGTCTACGCTCATGATTCATTAAGTTAACTGAAGAACTCCCTAAATGTCAACTTGCGAGGATCGCATCAAGCTCCTCAAGACAGCGTTCGTTCTGAGAAGGCGTCCCCACCGAGATGCGGACCCAATCCGGAAGCTGATAACCCCGCATCGCACGCACGATCACCCCCTTTTTCAAAAGCTCCCCGAAAACCCGGTCACCATCCCCCACATTCACCAGCACAAAATTCGCCGCACTCGGGACAAACTCCCACCCCCGCTCCGCGAAGGCTCCTTGGAAAAACTCAATCCCGATCCGGTTATTCTCCACCGTCGCCGCGATGTGATCCTCATCCTGCATCGAGGCCAGCGCCGCCGCCTGCGCCATCGCATTCGCATTAAATGGCTGCCTCGCTCGGTTCAGAAGCCCCGCGATCGGAGCAGACGCAAGCCCGTAGCCGATCCGCAGCGCCGAAAGACCCTGCGCCTTAGAGAACGTCCGCATCACCACCACATTCTTCCCCGCCTTCACATGCTTAATCGCATCCGGCGCATCCGGCAGGAATTCAAAATAAGCCTCATCAAAGACCGCCACCACATGCTCCGGCAGACGCTCCACAAAACGATCAATCTCCTCCTGCCCCACCAGCGTCCCCGTCGGATTATTCGGATTCGCGATAAAGACCAGACGCGTCTCCGGCGTGATCGCATCCGCCATCCCCTCCAGATCGTGCACAAAACCCGGATCAGGGACCTCCTTATAATCCGCCCCAAAAAGCGTCGCCATCAGCTTATAAACTACAAAGGCATGCTCCGCCGCAATCAGAGCCACCCCCGGCTTCAGAAAACTATGGCAAAGCAGCTCGATGATCTCATTCGACCCATTCCCCAGGATCACATTTTCAAAAGCCACCCCATGCTTCTCCGCCAGCGCCGAGCGTAACTTGTAGCCTCCCCCATCTGGATAGAGGTGCGCCTTCTCGATCTCCGCCCGCATCGCCTCCTTCGCCAGTGGAGAAGGCCCCAGCGGATTCTCATTACTCGCCAGCTTAATAATCTCCTCCGGCGCCAGCCCCAGCTCACGCGCCGTCTCCTCGATCGGCTTCCCCGGCTCATAAGCTACTAAATCACAGACCCACTGGTTCGATGCACTCTCGATTGACATGCCGGCAAATTAGCGGAGCCGCCTCACTTCGCAAGTCAGGAGACGAGCCGAGATTCTTAATCATCACTCGCTCCCCTCAGAACCCAGAAACCAAGATCAAAAACCTCAGCGACATCGCCCCCGCCCCCAGAAACCACCTCTCACCAAAAAACTAAGCCCTTCCTGAAATCTAAGGAAACAATGCCTTTACTAACAAGAGAACCACCCTCCCCAACCCTTTCAAATCCTTAATAACAAACAAATCAAAGACATTCGTCTGTAACTCACTCATAACAAGAACCTATGAAGTTTTTCTTTCCAGATAATGGACACATGCTAACCTGAACAAGTAGGAAATTCGTCCTACGAATAAATACTGTTATGTCAAAAATCCTATGAGCCGATACACAAAACTCGTTGGCTGGGTGCTTGCCTTTTTCCTGATCGGTCGAGTGGGTGCTTTTATCGGAGATATATCGCTTGTTAAGGAATGTGGACCGGAGGTCCCCTCTGGAATCGGTAAACTATGGGATGGTGTCAGGCTAATTCTCTTCAAGTTTTCAAATGTAGGAGCAGCCATCTGGTTGTTTTTGGAGGCTCGTAAAGATGGAGAGAATCGATCGATTTGGGCTTTGATGGCTCTGGTTTTCGGCCTTGTAGGGCTAATCCTATATTTCCTTGTGGTCATCGCTCGTAGCTACAAAAGAGACGAAGACAGGAACGACATAACAAGCGGAAGCTGAGCGACCACATCCCGCGCTGAAAGTTGAGATTGAGTCGAGAGCTTCGGCGGGTATTCTTTGGTAATCGGAAGCTGTCCGGCACCATGCGGTATGGGTCGCCAGTTCCTAAACGTTCTGCTAAAATTAACACACACATGATATGGGCGCCTGGGGCATAAATACATTTGAGAATGACGTAGCTATGGACTGGCTATGCGAGTTTATGGAAGATCCATCAGAGAGCCGTATTCTTGCGGCCTTCTCGGCAGAGCCAGCCGTTATGAAGCCAAGCTTTATTGGTGAATTGATGGGGAAGAAGGCTGTATCTATTACGCCAGAGTTGGAAGGTGAAGAGGTTTTAGCTGCCGCCGAAGTAGTTGCAACACTTCAGGGTAGGTCATCTGAGAGCAATCCTGATGAATTGGCTAAACTGCCTAAGATGGATCTAGGTGGAGATACAGTGCTGAAGGCCTTGGAAACAATTAAGACAATCACGGCGAACTCAAACCTTAAAGATTGCTGGGAAGAGACTGATGATTATCAAGCTTGGCAGAAAGAAGTTGATGATATTTGCAGACGACTCCAGAATTAAACAGGCAGAACAAGCAGGTGCACCCAATCCCACACCCGTCAGTTGCGCCGCCGACCGCTTAACTTAAAACTGAAACAGAATGGAAACCTCGCCCCCAGTGTGGGATGAGTGACCATAGACGTTAGCCGGAAAATTGGATGAACAATCTTAGCAGACACTTAACAGCTCTCGTTCTAGTTCTTTGCAGCGTTGTTTTTTGTGGAAGCTGCCGGCAAACGATTACTTATACTGGCAGTGGCGGTTGTATTGAAGTTGGTGATACGCGAATTCACCACTATATCGACAATGGCACTTCGGGCGAAGCACAGCGCGTGCTCCTCGTATTAGGAAAGTGTGCATACCTTGGAATAAGTAACGAGGGGGTGTCTTGGTCCCGTTCATCGGACGTAGAGTCAAACGAAAGCTCCGTTCGGGACAGTGATACCGTGTGGATCGTCTGGGAGGATGATGCCGTTACCGCCGTGGATGTGGAGGCCACCGAGATCGCAGGAATGATCCGAGCGTGGTCGGACGGACAACCTGTTCCTAAAGCGCTTGCCACTCTAATCGAGAGGGAGAGATCCGAAGGCGGCTAACAAGATGCTGCGATGAAAAATCAACGCAAAAGTGAGTGATTTTTTCTTTTAGTTTCTAGGCTTTGATGGGGTTGTTGAATCCTCGTTTTTCGGGATTGTAGGGTTCTCTGGATTTCAAGATTCCGTAGGCTTGGTGGATCAGTTTGCGCATGATCGCGATGATGACTTGTTTGCGTTTTTTACCGTTCGCTTCGAGCCGGTCACCGAATTCCTTGAGCAACGGATTGAAGACTCGCGCGTTCATCGCGGGCATGAATAGAGCGCGTCGTAAATTGGCGGAGCCGATTTTTGTGATCGGGGTTGTTGTTCGCCCCGAGGTTCCGCTGACGAAGTGGCGCGGAGTCAACCCGGCCCAAGCGGCGAGTTCTCGAGCACTCTTAAAGAGGGCGATTTCTGGGAATTCCGCGACCATGATCTGACAGGTGATTGGTCCCATCCCTGGAATCGATGCGAGGAGGTCATGATCTTCTTTGAGATCATTTTTTGAGCCAATGATTTTGGTGATTCGATCCCTGATGTCTTTGATTTCCTTTTCGCCAATTTTGATCCGTCTTTTGAGAGATCGCTGAATGGCAGCTTCACGAGCGGATTCACATTTTGTTTTCAGCTTAGCGACTTCTCTGACGATGGACTCGGAGTAGCGACTAAGCTCTGTGATCCTTTCGTTTTCAATACTTCTGGGTTCCCAAGGGCGAAGTTCTGAGTGCTCTGATTGCAAAAATCGGGCGATGAGCTTGGCGTCTGCGGTGTCGCTTTTGTTGCGTCGTAGCTTCTGTTCTCCAAAGGCTTTGATCTGGCGTGGATTGACCAAGAAGAGGCTGTGGATTTGATGCTGGTGGAGCGCCTTGGAAATTTTGATGCCGTAGTGACCAGTCTGTTCCAAGCAGGCGGCGAGTTCGATAGGAGCGGCAGTCTTTTCAAGCCAAGTGATCAACTCTGTGATGCCTTTCTCTGAGTTGTCGAAACGACAGGCGACAGGTTTTTTTGGTCCGAGGATGTGGCAGAAGAGATCGGCCTTGCCGACGTCGATTCCGAGAAAGAACTCTGGAGTGAATGCTGATTTATTTATAGGTTTCATGGGCTAATTGGTTGTCCGGAAGGGCACTCAAAACATCTCTCGGCGGAAGAGTCACAGTCTCATCAAAACAGATTTAAACGATCTAAGATGCTGCTCGGACTTAAAGGCCGGGAGAGCTGCGCGATGCCTTATCTTGTTCACGGAATCATCTGCTGTTTACAGAGTTCCAGACGTAGAATCAGATTGCATCGCGCAGCCGTTTTGGGTTCCATTATGGAACGATTGTTCTAGCCTCTCAGGAGGCACAAATCCATCTTATGAG
>JALZWA010000013.1 GCA_023299815.1 Akkermansiaceae bacterium | reverse complement strand
TATCGAGCGCGGCTTTGAGGGAATTATTTCTTAACGAATGCTGCGTCGGCCACTTCCCTGCGAGCCTGAGCGGGTGGTGCTGCGGCTACTGCTGCCACGGGACTGACGACTGCTAGAGGCTGGCTGGACTCGCGGTTGCGCGGTAGAGCGGCTGGTGGTCGTCGTTCTTGGCGCTTGTTGGCGAGTCGAAGTGCGTGTCGAGCTGGGCGAGCGGCTCCCCCCAGTGCTTGTGCGGGTATATCTCTGACGCGCATCGCTGGAGCTACTGGGTCGACGATAGCTGGAACTACTGGCGCTACTGGGTCGACGATAGTTCGTGTTCCGCTGATTCGGGTGGACAGAATTTGTCACGCGATTTGAGCGATAGGCATTTTGTGAGCTGCGGCTCGATGAGCGGACTTTGGCGAGGCTGCTGGGTGCATTCATCGTGCTTCCTCTGCGGTAGTTGCTGGGGTAGACGGCCTTCGTGTAGCGGCGTGGAGTTGAGCTGTAGTAGCGCTTGTTGTGGTGGTCGTAGTAGCGATTTGAGCGGTAGTCGTAATAGCTGCGGCGGTAGGGATCGTAGCCCCAGTAGCTGTTACTGGTGCGGATGATGCCGATGGATGCTGAGGAGCCATAGCCAGAATTGTAACCGCGGGAGCTGTAACCGCCGCCATAGTAGCCAGAGTTGGTGCAGGAGCTGAGGAAAAGGGCCAGACCAGAGGCGGCCGCGAGTGCAAGGAGTCTTTTCATATCGTGGAGTATAACGTGGGGGAGGGGGGTTGTATTCGATATTTTCTCTTATTTTCGGACGGCCTTGTAAATGAGGGGCTTGAGAAGTTGCTCAAGGTTCCAGTTGTAAGGCATGGTCTGTTCCATGGTGATGACGATGAGTTCGTCCTGAGGCGAGATCCAGTAGTGGGTGCTGGCTGCCCCACCCCAGCCATACTCAGCAAGTGCAGCGTCGGGGTCCCAGCGCTCGTCTTGGGCGTAGCGGACGGAGAAACCGAGACCAAAGCCGGTGCCGTAGCGGGGTTTGTTTTTTTGGAAGGAGATAAAGGGGATGGGGCGCGGCAGTTGATTTGTGCGCATGAGTTCTACGGTGTCTTGGCGGAGATAGCGCTTACCATCGGCGATGCCGCCATTTGCAATCATTTGGAGAAAGCGGCCGTAGTCGGAGATGCTGGAGACGAGTCCGCTTCCGCCGCCTTTGTAGGGAGGGTCGTTGAGGTATTTGCTGTTTTTGGCAGGGTCGACAATTTCGAGGGCTCCCTTTTTCTGGCGGTAGTTTACCGAGAGGCGGTGCGCTTTTTCCTCGGGGACTTGGTAAAAGGTGTCCTCCATCTTGAGCGGGGTGAGGATTCTATCTTGGATGACTTTTTCAAAAGGTTCCCCAGCGGAGGCGGCGATGACGGCAGCGAGAATATCGGAGCTGAGCCCGTAGACCCAGCGCTTGCCGGGTTGGTAGGTGAGTGAGGTGGTGCCGAGTTTCTCAATCATGGCACTGAGTGGCACGGTGCGATCAGCAATGCCCGCTTGGCGGTAGATCTTGCTGTAAGCTGAGCCGTCTCCGGAGGTGTGTCTGAGGAGGTCGCGCACGGTAGTTTGGCGTTGGACTTTTTCAGGGGCTCCATTCTCGCGGAAGACGCGGCGGTTAGCGAGTGAAGGGAGATAGTGATCGATGGGGTCATCGAGGCTGAGTTTTCCCTCCTCGCAGAGCATGAGTGCGGCGGTGGAGGTGATGGCCTTAGTCATCGAGAAAATGCGGAAGAGGGTGTCTTCTTCCATGGGGAGCTTGTTCTCGAGATCACGGTAACCGAACTCTTCTTGGTAGATCACTTTTCCATGTTGGCGGATAAGGACCGCGGCTCCTGCAAGTTTTTGCTCGCTGATCAATTGTTCTACCGCGGGTGGGATTTCCGAGAAGTCAGGAGGAGCCGCGCAGAGCAAAGAGGAGCTGGCCGCGAGTAGGATCATGGAGCGCATCTGGTAGAGATAAGCAATCGAGTTCAATAAGTCATTCTAAATTAGAGAGACCTTTCTCACTGGCTGAGACGTTATCTCTCTGTAAGTTCCTTCAAGAATGAGAGCCCGATACCTTCTTCCACCTGTGCTTGCGCTCGCTGCTTCCGCGGTGTGGCTGGGCTCCCAGCATGCGAGCATCTCTCGACTTGATGAGAAGATTCGCGTGGTGAGTGAACGGGTGGATCTTTACGAGACGATTCCAGAGTCAGAGCGGCGATCATCTGGTCCGGTCGAAAAAGTGGACCCACTGGCGAGGTTCTTACTCGAAAATGGTGACTTTGACTGGGCTGCGATTGGGAAAGTGATTGCCTCGGGTGAGCAGGGTGGGATGCCTGAGGATATCGCGGCTTTTTTGAAGCTTCGCCGGACGATTCTCGCGATGAGCGTCTCCGAGATCGAGGACGCCTTGGGCCAAGTCGAGAAAGAGAAACTCTCGAATAAGGTCAAGGAGAGTTTGGAGTCGATGCTTGCGGGGATCTTTGTGCAAAAGGATCCGGCTGCGGCGCTCGCGCATTTCAAAGATCGTCTCGGTGAGTCTGTGAGCATTCTAACAATGCAATTAGGCACCGCTTTTGAAAAATGGCTGAAGCAGGATCCTGCCGCGGCCATTGCTTGGTTCGATGCGCGTCAGCGAGCGGGGAGCTTTGAGACCAAGGCGCTCAATCCAAAGGGGGGATTGAAGCAACAATTCGAGATGCGCTTGATCGGGCAGCTGATGAAGGACGATCTCGTGATGACTCGTGAGCGGCTGGAGAAGCTTCCAAATCAGCAAAAAATAGAGGTCTTGAAGGGCGCAATTTATTTTAACGAAGGGGAAGGATTATCAGAGAACTATCTAACCCTTCTTCGCGAAACTCTTCCAGAGAAGGACCGCTATGAATCACTCGCAGGAGCCTTTGGGCAGCAGGTGTTTAGGAGTGGGCTCCCTCCGCTGCGGGAGCAGATCGCTCATGTTCGTCTCGAAGCGGCAGAGAAGGAGGCGATCATCGGTTCGATTGTCGAGCACTACGCGCGGCCCTGGGGCCGCGAACCAGCGGAGCTGATAGAGGTTTATTCCTGGGCTGATCGAGAGGTTCCGGGACAGGCTGCAGAGCTCACGGGGAGGTCTTTTGCGCACTTTGCAGGCCATCGAAATATCGACCTTGAGAAAACTCTCCGTGAAGTCATCCAACTTGCGGAGAGACAGAATGATCCTGCTATTTTGGAGCACTTTGGCAGTTTCATGGAGAACCCAGAGAGCCATCTAGGCAGAATTAAAGAGCCGGACCTCCGCGCAAGTTATCTCGACCTCGTAGGAATTTCCGAGCAGGGGACGGATCAGTAAAATTTACCAGACTTTGACATGATTTACTCTTTTACCATCGCGGTGTTGATCTTGGGGATCGCGGCCTTCTTCGGGATCTCTCAGAAGAAGCGTCTCGGGGATCTCGAAACTCAGTGGCTGACTCTCACTGAAAAGGCAGGTTCATATGGCGTGCCCACTGATCCGAATCAGGACTACGCGACCGGGCGTCTCAGTCATCGGGCATCCACACAAGTGCGCCCTGGGGAGGTTGGTTCATTTCGTCAGAAGCTCGCTGACCTCATCCGGGACAGGGACGAGAACGATCTGAATGGGGGAGGGAATGGAGTTGAGATTGAGCAAAGGGGGCTGACCCTGATGGGGGAGCTTAGTGGATTTTCATCTCCGGAGGTGAAGCAGCTCATTGATGAACTCATCGCAGACCCGAGTCTTGATGGCAGATTAAAAAGAGAGATCTTGATGACCTCAATCATGATCCTGAGCGAAGACGAGCCTGAGGCTGCTCTAGATTTTCTTTTAAATATGGAGGCGGGCTTGTTTCAGAAGGGGCGGCTTGCGCCGGAGATGATCGGAATGGCAGTGGCGCAACTCGCCAAAAAAGATCCGCAAGCAGCAGTGGCTTGGCTCAGTGCTCATGAGGGTGAAATCGGGAAGATTGATGATGAAGCGCGAGAGCAGATTCTCGAGGCCGCGAGCGCTCATTTGAAGGAAGCGGTTACGATCATCTCCGATCTTGGTTTTGAGAGTCGTTCAAAAGCTTTCACGATTCTCAGTAAGAAAATCACGCCCGAAAATGTGGACGATTTTTTGAAAGTCATTCGCGAAGAAGGTGATCAAAATCTCTCTGAGAATTCCTTCAGGCATCTCGCTAAAAGTCCTCTTGCAGAAGACGTGGAGAAAGCGACCGCCTTTATTGAGGGTAAGAGAATTACCGCAGATGAGCGAGCAAGCTTCATCGAAGGACTCTCTTATTATCAGCTAGGAGAGAGCACCCCGCAATGGTTGGACTGGATGGTGTCGCGGCGCTCGATGGATCGCACCGCCAGCAGGAATCTCATCTCACAATGGGTTCGTGACGATTTTCGTGCGGCGGGGGAATGGGTCTCTACCTTAGAGAAAGGGGGTCAGCGAGATCAGGCGGCGAGCACTTATGCGAGCACTCTCGCCGAGAATGAGCCGCAGGCCGCGGCGACTTGGGCGGAGTCCTTGCCGAAAGGAGCGATGCAGAATCGGGTTCGGGGAGACATTTATCGCCTTTGGAAAAAGCAGAACCCCTCTGCCGCTGCTTCCTATGCTGAGAGGCATGGACTCGCTCAGTGATTTAGGAAAAGACGATCTCTCCCCAGCGGTCTGGGAGGTGCATGTTGACCGCGCCTTGCGGGCTCCAGACCCAGTTATTCTCCGGGTGGTCTTGCTCCTCAGGGTTAAGGCTTTCGGCGATGGGCGTGCCGTGGGGCGGAATGCGCTCGTAGGCTCCATCGATGATTTTGTGCTCCCACTGGACTCGTGAAAAGTTGATCTTCCACAGGTCGCCAGGAGCAGGCGGTGAAGTACGATCTTTATGATACTTCGCGAGGTCCTCCCAGGGGAAGGCGATCTCTACCGACCAGCCTTCATCGGTGACGGAGGGGTTATTGATGGTTCCTCTGACATGCACCGCGCTTTTGAGGCCGGGGAGATTACAGCCGAGGATCGGCACGCCGCCCTCGCCATAGGGCTTGGGGAGGCTGAGTTCCCAGATCGTGCCGAGGGCATTGATCTCGAATTCGTAGTAGTTGAGGCCATCGCAGTCAGGGTCGATGAAGACTTCGAAGTCGTTATCTTCAAACATGATGGTATTCTTCTGAGTGATGGTGCCCCAGACGTGTGGCTCCTTAAGTTCTGCGCCGATGTAGAGGTAGTCATCATCCCAGCCCATCTTGACCCGCGTCTGGTGGTAGGGCTTGAGGGCGGGGTCGCCGGTGATATCGGCAAAGTCATCCGTCCACGGGAGTTCGGCCCAGGCGGGGTCGGTGAGCGTGCCATCGATTTTGATCGGGCTCTGGACTCGTTGGCAGTGGTAGCGGCGTGGGGTCATTTTTTTTTAAAAGGTGAGCTCGATGATGGCGCTGGCGGCTGAGGCGGGATCAAGCCGCTCGTTCAGCGAGTGCCAGAGGTGCTTCATTTTTCGCTCCACTTTTCCCTGAAACTTCACCTCACCATTCAGCGTGATGGTGATGGGTTGGTCGAGATGGAGGAGTGCGTCATTTAAGCGGACGATGATTTTTTCGAGTCCTTCGGCGGCGATCTCGATCTTCTGACCGGTCACTTCTGCGATGACGTCTTGACCTTTTTTGGCGGAGTCAGGAGGGACGGCGAGCCAGTAGAATCGGTCGTGCGTCCGGCCGCTCTGATGCCAGATGACTTTCTTGGGCCAGGTTTCCCGCTGATATTTCGCCATCCAAGGGAGTGCAGCTCGGTCTTTCCGCTTCATCCAGTGGCCGAGGCCCTCGTAGAGGGTGACTTTGTGCGGGTAGCCTTTCGGGTCTTTCTTCTGAAGTGCGGCGAGCTTTTCTTTCCACTGTGCGGCGATCTTATTCCGCTGATAGGCGGCATCATTTCCCCCCATGAAGATCATAAAGGGGAGGTTGCGTAGGCCGATTGGGTTCACGCCATTTGGGTGGCCCGCCATCATGGAGGCGGCGGCAAAGCGGTCCGCCATGCGGGGGGCGAGCTGGTAGACGCCATCGCCTCCTGCTGAGTAGCCCATGAGGTAGACTTTATTCGGGTTCACGCCGCGGAGGGCAATCATGTTCCCGATGAGGCGGTCGAAGAGGTCATCAATGTGGCTCTCATGCCAGAGGTTCCAGGTGTTGGTGGGCGCACGGGGTGCGACGACGATGCCTTCCTCTGGCTCGTAGAGGGTGATTTGATTATTCCACTGCTGGTCATTGACGCGGGCGGGAGCGCCGCCGCCGCCGTGCATCGAGATCCAGAGTGAGCGGCCATCGGCTGGAGCCTCGCCGAACTGCAGTTCAAGGTATTTCATCTCCTTGCCAGCGGCTTTGATGACGCGGGCTTGGAGTTCGGCCTTCCGCGCTTCGAGAGAATCTTGGGCGAGAGTTCGGGCGATGAGGGAGGAGGCTTCCTCCGCGTCTTGTCTGGAGAGGGGGGCTTCTGGGATGGAGAGGTTCCGCTCTTCGGGAAGAAGTTTGAGCCAGAGGGAAATGGGGGATTGGTGCGTGGCGAGGTCATCCCAGTAGAGGTCGATGGTGCTTTCACCTGCGGCCTCGAGGAGGATGGTGCTTTCCCGTGTGATCCCCTCGTAGGAGATGCTCAGTTGTTGGGAGTTTCCGGTAGGGAGTTTGAGGGACGCCATGTCATTGAGGTCTGCGGTCCCGGCTTTGGTGGTGACCTTTTGTTCGCCAAGCGAGAGGGTGGCGATGATGCGCTGGCCGCCTTTTTTATCCCAGAGGCGGAGGTTGGCAGTGGCACCGGTGGATTCTTTTTTGTTCTTAATGTAGCGGGCGGTGATGTTGACGGCGGGGATGTTTTTGTTGGTGAGATCCCAGACCATGGGGAAGTGATTTTTGGTCGCTTTCCACGAGGTGGCCCAGATTGCGTGCTTCCAGTCATCGGCGATGGCGTGGGAGGCGTCTTTGACGAACCAGCCGCGGTTGAGGCCCTTTTTGTCGTATTCGTCCGCGCCGGTGAAGGCCCAGGTGCCGCTATCGTAGATCTCGACCCAGGTGTGGTTCCCTCGCTTGTTGGCCCAGAGAGCAGTTCCGGCGACACGAGCGGGGACGCCGACGGAGCGGCAGGCATCTACGAGGATGATCGAGAGGCCGGTGCAGGTGGCCTTGCCGATTTCTTGTGATTCAGAGGGGCTTTGGTTGGGTGCTTTTCGCTTCTTGTTGTAGTGGACGTTGATGAGTTTGAAGAAGTTCTGATTGATTGCTTGCGCGGCTTCGCTGGTGGAGCTGCTGTCTTTTACGATTTCGCGGCACTGTTCATAGAACTTGGGTCGCCAGCTTTCGCGGGTTTCATCGAGCGAGGCGTAGGGGAGGACGTCGTTGAAAAAGATCTCCTCAGGGAGTTCCTTGGCCCAGCTGAATTCCTCGCGCGCCTTGAGGGCGAGGTCGAGGTTTTCGATGAGGAATTCTTTTTTAAGAGAAGTGCGATCTTGAGGGGGCATATGAGCCACTAAAAAAAGGGCGGCTTTTTCTGCGAAGACTCCTCGTGTTTTAGCTTCTTGGAGAAAGTCCGTAAGTTCCGTCGATTTGGCAAAAGAAAAGGTGACACTCAAAAAGAGAATCACCCCTGTGATTAAAGTCTTCATGGGAGGAAAGTAACAATGCACCGGATTCGGGCAAGGATTCTCCTCTCGAGACTCTTTGGAATAATTGCTTTAGCGGTTTCCTGAGCGTCCGCCTCCACTGCTTCCACTGCTGCGGCGACTGCTATTGCCCGAGGGTCTTCTTCCACCACCACCACCGCCACCTTGGGAAGAGCGTCCTTGTGGGCGACCACCGCCGCCGCCTTGGGAGCGACCACGGCCACCGCCGCCGCCACCACCGCGGCGTCCACCACCACCGCCTCCTCGAGAGGATTTCGGCTTAGGAACACGTGCGCCGAGTTTGGCTTCCGGGAGAGGGACGCTCGGCTCGTGACCGGGGTAAGTTTTGCGCTCGATGAGGCGTCCGATGAGTTTTTCGATATCGACGAGAAGGTGAAGTTCTTCCGCTGCGACAAGCGAGACGGCTTGCCCACTCGACCCAGCACGACCGGTGCGGCCGATGCGGTGGACGTAGTCCTCGGGGACTTCTGGGAGGTCAAAATTGACGACCTGTGGGAGTTGATCAATGTCGATACCACGTGCGGCGATATCGGTTGCGACTAAGGCTTGAATCTTTCCTGCCTTGAAGTCAGCGAGTGCGCGGGTGCGGGCATTTTGACTCTTGTTGCCGTGGATCGGTGCGGCGCCGATACCCTGTTTCTCAAGGAAGGTCGCGATCTTGTTTGCTCCGTGCTTGGTGCGGGAGAAGACGAGGACCTGCTTCCAGTTCTCGCCTTTGATGAGATCAGCGAGGAGGTAGACCTTGTCGGTCTTGTTCACCGGGCAGATCCACTGCGTGACTGTCTCAGCGGTGGTGTTGCGCGGGCTGACAGAAATCTCGATCGGGTCATTAATGAGGCCCTTAGCAAGTTTGCGGATGTCTTGTGAAAAGGTCGCGGAGAACATGAGGTTCTGGCGCTTGTAGGGAAGGGCCGCGATGATCTTTTTGATGTCGTGGATGAAACCCATGTCGAGCATGCGGTCTGCTTCATCAAGGATGAGAACTTCGAGTTTTTTGAAATCAATCGCGCCTTGCTGATAGAGATCTAAAAGGCGACCTGGGGTGGCGATCAGGATATCGACTCCACGGCGGAGCTTGTTGATCTGCGGGTTCGCTTTCACACCACCGAAGACAACGGCATTGGTGAGGTTGAGATGCTTGCCGTAGGTCTCCACGCTTTCGGAAACTTGGGCCGCGAGTTCGCGGGTCGGGGTGAGGACGAGAGCGCGGACTTGGCGGTCGCGAGCAGGTCTTCCCGGTGCGAGCTTATGAAGAAGAGGAAGAGTGAAGCCGGCGGTTTTACCGGTGCCGGTCTGGGCGGCGGCCATGACATCGCTGCCAGACATGACGGCGGGGATGGCTTGTGCTTGGATCGGAGTAGGAGTGTCGTAACCGGTATCGGTGACGGCTTTCAGGATGAGTGGGTCGAGACCCAGGGAGTCGAATTTTACCATAAGAAGGTTTGCTGACCTTCTTGAGAGTAGGATTCATTCCTGCAAACAGTGGCCTCGCGCGAGTAGAGAGCGGTTACTTTCGGAAAGAATACAAGTGCGAAACGACCCTAAATGAAAGGCTCAGGAAATCAGTGGCGTGGGCTTGCGGAACGAGTAAGCTTTTTGAAAATGAGTGATTCCCCCAAACTCGATGAAGACAAAAGCATGATAGCGAAGTGGCTCGCCTTCGTGCTCGATGATCTTATCCGCATTCCCGGCACCGATCGGCGCATTGGGCTTGATCCGATCATCGGACTCATCCCTGGAGTGGGGGACTTTCTCACCTCCACCGGAGGACTCGCCCTGCTCGCTGCCGGAGCGAAGCGCCGTGTGCCGAAGAGTGTCTATCTCCGCATGACCTCGAACTGGGTCCTGAATTCCCTCGTGGGAGCGATCCCCTTTGTCGGAGACGCCTTTTCCTTTTGGTATAAATCGAACCGTCGGAACTACGAGCTTCTCAATGCCCATCTCGAAAACACCATCGAGGCAGAGCGGAAAAGAAGCGGCGGCTGGTGGGGTATCCTTATTCTCAGTGTGGCCGTCGTGATTGTCGTTACGACATTTGTCCTCATTGGCGTGGGAATTGCGATGCTGATGAAAAATTCTCCTTAAAAACGAGATTCCCTTCCTTGGAAATCTCCCTCACTATCTCTCGTAAATTCCCCCTATGAAAAAATCGACCATCTTCCTGCTTCTCGCTCTCGCATTTTCCACGCTGGCTTCATGTTCCCACAGCGACGCTGCCGGGAAAACTCTCAATGGTGTGAACCAAGCAGGCCGCGCAGCTAGTAGCGTCCGCGCGATCCAGAGCTTTTTTTAAGATCCCGCAGCGCTCGTTCGCTAACTCAGGAGCAAAACCACCGCGAGGATCACCATGCCGAGATCTTCCACGATGGCGACGGTCGAGAGGGGCACGTTCAGCGAGGTTCCCATGCAGGCGCAGTTGAGATTGAGACCCTTTTTTAAGGCGGTGAAGACGCCGACTGCGCCGAAGCCCATGAGGGCGATCATCGCGATCTGAGTGACATCTGGATTCCAGCGGCTCAGCGATGAGAAGCCGAGCGCGAGTTCGAGGAAGGGGTAGATGAAACCCCAGCCGTTCCAGCGCATGGCGAGGAGGTCGTAGCGCGCGAAGCCCCTCGCAAATCCCGGGAGATCGAAGAGCTTGAGCATCGCGAAGTTTACGAGAAAATAGCCCATGAAGTCCATGAGCCAGCCCCGGCCATCATTCACTCCGACCGCAAGCGGAAGGAGCGCCGCGAGGGCGATGAGAATGAGGAGCGGGAGATACCTTTTCATGAACCTAGAAGCTTCGGCTGAAGCCGAGGTGGAAGGAAGGCCCTACGGCAATCGCGGTGGCATTCACATCCCGGTAAAGAGGGATGGAGACCGAGGCGGAAGCGGAGTAGTCGTTACCGATATCCCAGATTAAAGCGGGTTCGATGGCGAAGTTTGTCGAGCCGGTGTTCGCGTAATCCACGCCTTGAAATCGGTCACGAGTTCCGTGACTGAGAGCGAGGGTCATTTTACCCGTCAGTGATTCAGTGATTGGATGAGCCGCGCTGCCAAACCAGAAGTAGGACGTGGCAGGGCGGAAGCCATCCGATGATTGATCGAGTGGAAAGATGACGTCGGCAGAAGTCGCGAGGCGCCATTTATTAATCCACTTCGAGTAGCGGATTCCGAGCGTCCCTTGATAGGCTCCCGTGCCGAGTTGGAAGACGGAGGGGATTGAGATGCCGACTTGAGTGCCACTGGAGTCTCCTGTGGGAATGATGAGCCCGGCCGAGAATCCGAGGCTGCTCAGCTCTCCCGTCTCGCCAATCCAGGGAAACCAGAGAGCAGAAAGGGTGATGTCGCCTAGTCCATTGATATTCTTGTCTGGTCGACCCAGTTCCTCACGCGTGGCGTGGGTGTAGGGCAGGGTCGCGCTGAGGACTACTTGGTCGCTGACGCGATAAGCGGCAGTGAGGTCATAGCGCTCGAAGACGGTCTCGACCTGATTCGGGTTCGAGACTTCATTCGAGCCTTGGTAGATGTCATCGCTTTTCCGATAGGTGTAGTCGAGAGAGAGGCTGAATCCGGATGATTCTAGTTGTTCATATCCGCCAACTGGCGGCTTAGTGAGTTTTCAACCGTCTCATCCGAAGGCGGAGAGAGGGAGGAGGAAGAGAGCGGAGAGTAATGTTTTCATAATGATAAAAGATGGACGCTTTGGCCCGTTTGGGTTGAGGGGAGGCGGGTAAAATGGCCGCTCTCCTAATGAGAGGAATGTGAAAATTGGGTGGAAAGTGATTAGAGAATCACGCCACGCATCACAGTCTCATAACCCCAAGAAAAAGATAAAGAGGAATGCCTCCAGGTGGAGGGGGGCGAGTCTCGGGCAAGAGGTAAACCGAGGGTTGGAAAGAAGTTACTTCGGCTTCGTCTTGAGCGAGCGCAGCACCCTGCAGTTCAGAGTTCGTCGGGAGCTCGAGGGAATTCCAGAAGAGCGCATCGAGATCGAGAGCGATGCCTTTTTCGCAGTCATCGCAAGGGATCTCTTCAGATGTCTCATTCTGCTGGCAGGGGCAGGCGTCTTCGGCCAAGTCCTGGCAGCCGCACTGATCCATGTAGAAACTCTCCGAGCAGGCGCAGTAAGCCAGCACTGGTTGCTTGAGAAGCACCAGCAGCGCCATTCCCAGAAGGAAGATGGAGGCTGATAGTTTGCGGGGCATCTGAAAATTAAGTGACTGCTAGGGAGAACTTATTTCATAGAATGTGAGGGTGCGCAATTTTTAGCGTCTGAGGGGTGGCAGAAACAATCAGCAGACCTAGCTTGCTCCCGCGCTAGATCTTCGCTGTGCCTGCTGCTGGGTTGCGATGACAGCATCGGTGTTCGGATCGTCCGATGCGATGATGCAGTTCCCGTAGCCGAGTCCGGTGAGGGGGTTGCGCCAGAGGATTTCTCCGGTGGAGCGGCGTAGACCAAAGAGTTCTCCCTTTGTGTGAGCGATGATCGTTTCCTCCCCCACATTCAGGGTGGTTAAGTATCCGCTCTTGAGATACCTGCGCCAGATTTCCTTGCCGTTGACGGAGTCGATGCAGATGACGTGTCCTTTGATGCCGAGATAGGTTTCTTTTTTCATTTCTCAAGATCATGAAGAAGGTCTGGTGTTTCGCGATTACAAAGAAGAGAGACCTTTCTCCTCAGAGCGCTGGAGGAGGCAGTGTTTTCTAGCAGACTCCAAAGATGAAAAAATAATTTCCCGGAGTCTTGACAGGTGGTTCGCGATCACTAGAGTCGCGGTCCGCGAATAATGCACTCGTAGCTCAATTGGATAGAGCGCCTGACTACGAATCAGGAGGTTAGGGGTTCGACTCCCTTCGAGTGTGCCATTCTCGCCTTAGGAAGCCCTTCGGGGCTTTTTTAGGTTAGGGCTACTCCCTTTAATAATGAAGGGCTTAGTCAGCGGAGAAGCAAGCTAGTCAATGCCCCGCATGTTTGTTTCTTCCAGTGGGGCACCTGTCGTCTGGACGATTAACCAAACTAACCCAACCCTAACCTACAGTTATGAGTAACCCCGCAGTTGCGAAGCCAGTGAACGAAGAGCTTTCCGCTCTTATCGATGAACACTTCCGCGAGTTTAATGAAGGATCCATTGTCAATGGCACGATCCTCGACATCCGCCCACAAGTCATCGTGGTCGATATTGGATACAAATCCGAAGGAGCAATTCCTGTTTCCGAGTTCGAAGACGAAGAAATCGAAGTCGGAGATGAAGTAGAAGTCCTCCTAGAGCGTCTCGAAGATGATGAAGGACTCATCGTCCTCTCTAAAGAGAAAGCAGCCCACAAGCAGAACTGGGAAAAAATCATGGCCGTCTACGAAGCCGGTGGCCTCGTCAAAGGAAAAGTCAAAGCAGCTGTCAAAGGTGGCCTCATGGTCAACGTCGGCGTCGAAGCTTTCCTTCCAGGCTCACAAGTGGACATCATCCCACCACGCGACCTTACCGAATATGTCGGTAACGTTTACGAATTTAAGATCGTCAAGGTCAACGACGACCGCAAGAACCTCGTTCTTAGCCGCCGTGAAGTGATCGAAGCCGAGCGCGCCGAACTCCGCCAGGAATTCCTCCGCACTGTCACCGTAGGTGATAAGGTCGAGGGTCAGGTCAAGAACATCACCGATTTCGGTGCCTTCGTAGACCTCCAGGGCATGGACGGACTTCTCCACATCACCGACATGAGTTGGGGTCGCATTTCTCACCCATCCGAGATGCTCCGCATCGGCCAGCTGGTCGAGGTGCAGATTCTCGATGTGGACCGCGAGAAAGAGCGCGTCTCACTTGGCTTCAAGCAGATGACCGACAACCCATGGGCCGAGATCGAAACTCGCTTCCCAATCGGGGCAGAGGTTTCTGGAAAAGTCACCAAGCTTCTTCCTTACGGAGCCTTCATCGAAATCGAGAAGGGTGTCGAAGGACTCGTCCACGTCTCCGAGCTTTCATGGGTCAAGCGCATCACGCGCCCATCCGATGTTCTCGAGCTCGACCAAGAGATCAAGGCAGTCGTTCTTGGCATCAGCATCGAGGAGCAGAAGATCTCCCTCGGAGTTCGCCAGCTCGAAGAGAACCCATGGGACGCCATCGAAGCGCGCTACCCAATCGGCAAAGAGATCAAGGGCGAGGTGCGCAACCTCACCGCTTACGGTGCATTCGTCGGCCTCGAAGAGGGGATCGACGGCATGATCCACGTCTCCGACCTCTCCTGGACTCGCAAGATCAACCACCCATCCGAGATTCTCAAGAAGAACGAGGAAGTGGAAGCAGTCGTCCTCTCCATCGACAAGGAAAACCAGCGTGTTTCCCTCGGTATCAAGCAGCTTGATAACGATCCATGGTCAGACATCGATGGTAACTTCAAGGTCGGCGATCTCGTTAAGGGATCTGTCGCCAAGATCGCTTCCTTCGGAGCCTTCGTCAGCCTCGATGGCGACATCGATGGCCTCATCCACATCTCGCAGCTTAGCGAAGAGCACGTGGAGCGCGTTAAGGATGTCCTTAAGGTTGCCGACGAAGTCGAAGCCCGCGTCATCAAGGTC
>JALZWA010000012.1 GCA_023299815.1 Akkermansiaceae bacterium | reverse complement strand
GGTAGGTTTTCATGGATACATTTGGTTGAACCCAGGCGTGGGTTGTTTCGACTGGGCGTGCTACCTATGTGTTGGAAATTGAAAGGATGTCCGGACAGATAAGGGCAAAGTTTTTTTGAGGAGCTGGAAGATTTCGCTAGAATTCCTCGGGAATCATCGGCGTAAATCATCTTAATCTGCGGATGAAGTTGGCGAGTGCGGGGGTGCTGAGGACGACGAACCAAGATTGTAAATCGCGGCGACATTTGATGACGGTCCAAGACTGCGCTGCTCTGATCAGGGCATGACAAACTGAGTGGTCGCAGTGAAGGTGCGGCCGCCTGCGCCGGGGAAGGAAACGATGATGTCGTAGGCCTGGCCGCTGATGAGTCCGGAGGCTGAGACATCAAAGGTGGCGACGACGGAGAATTGATCGGGGTCGCCATTTTCATCGACTCGGGCGGCGGAGGTGGTGACGCCTGCTACGGTGATGTCACCGGCATCCCAGGTGGCGGCGACTCCTCCGATGGTGATGCCATTCGGGCGGACGGTGTTGCCGGTTTGGGTGTTGATGAGGCTGGGGGCATCGGAGGGGAGGTCGATGTGGACGGCGACCGGTGGAATGGTGACATCGGGTTCTAAGGTTTGGTCTTTCGCAACGAGGGCGTTGTAGGCGGCTTCGTGCGCATCACCGGGATTGGGCGGGGTGGTGAGGGTGGAGGCTTCGACTCCATTTGCCCCTAGGAGATACATCTGGTAGGTGGGGGTGTCAGTGGGGTCGCTGACATCTTGGCTGGAGATCAGCTTGTAGTCTGGCCAGGTGTCGATGATGAGGGATCGTCCATTGTTGTTATTGTCTCCGAATTTCTCGGCAATGATGCAGCGATCGGCGGTGTCAGTGCCATTGAAGATGGGGAGGAGTGATGTCGAGTTGAGGTCAAGATTCGTGGGGGGGGCGACTCCGGTGAGATCGAGAATCGTAGTGAAGAGGTCGGCGACATGGACGAGCTTATCAGAGGTGCCGGTCTGGAGAATGTCAGGTCCGTTGGCGAAGAAGGGGACGTGGATACCGCCTTCTGTGAGGGTGCCTTTTGCGCCAGCGATGCCTCCTGCGGGGGCTTGGTCGACTTGCCCGGGTGTGCCATTATCTCCGATGATGATGATGTTGGTCTTGCTGAGGTCAACGGAAGCGAGGAGGCGGCCGATCTCGGTGTCGAGCGCTTCTAGGCTACGGATGTAGAGATCGAGATCCGCATTTCCAGTGGTGGTGTATCCTCCGGCTGGGGCGAGACTGGCTGGTGGATCTTGGAAGGGTGCGTGGGGTGCATTGAATCCCATCCATACGACCCAGGGATCGCTGCCTTGGGTGCCGATGAAGGAGAGGGCTTCGTCCACTTGAACGGAGGTGGCGTAGGGAGATACGTAAGTTCCGGCGGTGACGAGATCGGCGATGGGGGTGCCGTCATCGATGAGGATGCTGTTCTCGATTTTGACGCGGTCCCAGATGTTGTAGTCTTGGACGCCGCCATTGAGTGTGCCGGAGAAGTTCGGCCAGCCGCCAGTGTCGAGGGGGCCGGTGTCTCCTGATCCGAGGTGCCATTTTCCGAAGGAGGCGAGGCCGTAGTTCGGTGCGCCTGCGGCGATGAGTTCAGGGAAGGTCTGCTCTGATCCTGGAAGGGTGTTGTCGCTTGTAGGGTTTCCTACGCCGTGCTGATAGGGTTGACGACCTGTGAGCAAGGTCGCGCGAGTCGGTGAGCAGAGGGGCTGGGCGTAGCCGCGGGTGAAGAGGAGGCCGGTGTTTGCGAGGTTGTTAATGTTCGGCAAGTTGGCGAGTTGGATCCCTGCGCCGGGGGTGTTGTAGAGGTCGGAGGCGTCGATGCCCCAGTCATCGATGATAAGTAGGAGGACGTTGTTCGGGCCGGAAATGGTGTAGCTGTCTGTGGAGGTGAGGGAGCCGTTAACGAGAGCATTGTAGTCTCCGGGCGCGAGTGAGGAGTCATCAAAGGAGAGTTCGAGTAGACCGCTGCTCGGATCGTAAGCGATGACGGTGGCGGTGATTCCTCCGACGGTGACGGAGGTGATCGATGCGGGAGGATTGGCGATGGTGAAGAGGGAGGTGACGTTTGGGGTGAAGGTGAAGTTTTGGATCCCGTTTTGATCAAAGTCGGCGAGGCTGTTGAGTCTGGTGCGGTAGAACTTCTTCGGGGCGGCGGCGAGGGTGCCGGGGTCGATGAGGCTAAGCTTTTCTTGAGTAGGTTCGGCGTTGTTCGACTCGGGGGTCCAAGAGCCGATTTCTAGGGTGGTAGAGGAGTCGATCGTGTATTGGCCGCCTTCGATGGCAGACCAGCTGAGGGTGACTTCGTCCGAAGCGGTCTCGGAGATGGTGTCGATCTGAATCGTTTTATGGGGTCCACCTTGGAAGTGGATGTTGGCTCCGGCTGGGATGTTGGTGGGTGAGGCTCCGGTGGGATCGGCGAAGTAATAACGAGCGATGTTATAGGGGTAGATAGGGGTGCCATCAGTCTCGATGTTACAAAAGTAAGCCCAGGTTCCAGCGGGGAATTCTGGGGTAATGCAGAAGCGGACGTTGTATTCGTTGAGGTCAAAGTCGGTCCCGAGAGTGAAGCCGAGGTCACCTTTGTAAGCGTAGTCCTCGATGTAGTGGCCGATGGGGATGGCGGCGGAGACAGCGGGGCCTTGGAAATTAGCGGCGATGGTGGTGGAGCCGCCCTCGTTACGAACGACCCACTGCGGGTGGGTGGTGCGGCCGGTGGTGGCGAGGTCGGTGGAGCCATTCGAGCCGTCGCGCTTTTGATAGCCGCCGATCATTTGGCGGACAGGAGAGCTTGCATCGTCTGGGTCGGAGTAGCCGTAGGGGCCGTAGAGAGGGAGGCCATCGCGGAACCAGCCGATGATGGGGGAGTGGGTGCCGTTGAAATTCTCGGTGTAGAGATTGATCGCTGCGTCGTAGTCGACCGAGTCACCGAGGAGGTGGCGGAGGGCGGGTGCGTTCGCGTGGTAGTGGTGATTCGCGCCTGCTTGGTGGGCAAAGGCGTTGTCGAAGGTGTCTCCTTCATTGATGAAGGCGTCGCGGTTCCAGACGTCGTCGCCATTGACTCCAGTCGCGGCTCCAGGACCATCATCGACGGCTTGCGAGGTGTCGTAGGAAAAGGCGTCTCGGGAGTCGAAGAGGGTGATGCCATCGACCATGTAACCTACTGATCCGCCCGCGGTCGGGGTCTTGGCGGTGGGGATGATAGGGGTGAGGGGGAAGCGGTAGATGTCGGCTTGGTTCGCGGGGTAGTTTGGGAAGAGGTTGCCATTTCCGCCATACCAAGGGCCCATGATGTGGAGTCCGAGATTTGAGGTGCGGATGTAGACATCGGTGGTGGTGGAGGAGATCTCGGTGATGCCGGCGTAGACCGGAGTGGCTTGAATGCCTGCGCCTCGGTCCCAAGTGGTGACGGAGGCTTGGGCGGCCATCGCTTCATTATCCGGGTAGATGCGGGCGTAGCGGCCGGAGAGATCGGTAAACCAGGAGGAGACGAGAGGGGTGGCCTGCAGGGATAAGCAGGAAAGGAAGAAGAGAACTCCGATATGAGTGAGCTTGGAAAGCTTGAGTTGGGGGAGGAGGTTCATGGTGCCTTATAGAATAGGTGAAGAGTGACAAAAGAAGAAACAACGGAGTGGCAGGGAAGTTGCCGGGGAATTTGTAAAGAGTCTGTAAAGATGAAGATCGCGGCTTAGAAAAGGGAAGACAAGGCGGAGTCATGTCTCTCCTTGTGAGAGGCGAAGCGATGGTTCCGCTCTCTAGCGCATTTTTACCAGCGATGAGATGCCGGAGAGCAGGAGGTTTCTCTTGAATATGGCCGCGCGATTGGAATTCGGACGACCTCGGATCTTACTCGCTTTTCAGTGTCCCGTCAGGACACTTACCTTCCCTACGATTTGCCCCGGATTAAAGTCCGGGGCTTTGCTCCTTGATCCCTTCATGATCTTTCCTGCCCAATCTTGACTTGTGTCTAAAGATCAGGGTTCGAAAATCACGTGCCATAGCTTGGTTTTCGGGGGAGTGCCTAGTCCTTGATGAGGATGCGGTCGATGTTAGGGCCGCCGTTTTTTTGGGCGGTGAGGGTGAGTTCGTTGGCTCCGGCGGTGAGGGGGATGGTGGTTTTTAGGCGCTTCCAGTTTTTATCCCAGCTTCCGGTGTTCTTGAAGGTGAGGGTGCGGATGGGCTTGCCGTTCATACTGAGGAGCATTTTGCGGGGGCCTTTTGGGTCCTGCTGGGCGTAGTCGATGAAGAGGTTGGTTTCACCTGCGATGCCGTTGTTCCCGAGGGGGAAGGTGAGGGTGGATTTTTCGCGGGAGCTGCTGACGAAGGTGACTTTGTTGGGTCCCTTTTTGACTTGGGCTCCTTTGCTGAGTTGGGCGGCTTCGGCTTGGAGGTAGGGGTCGAGTTCCTTTGTTTCCTCGGTGCCGTCTGACCAGTGGAGGCCTTGGTCGGCGGCGAAGGTTTCTTCCATGGTGAAGAGGGGTTTGTCACCGCTTAGGATGAGGGCTTTGACGGTTGTGGGGAGAGCGACTTCGAAGGGCTCTTTGTAGATGGGGCTACTTTTAGTTGGAATGGAACCGTCAGTGGTGAAGTGGATGGTGAGGTTTTGGTGTGGTGTTTTGCCCCAAGGAATTCCCGTGATGAGGGTGGTCGCTTGGATTGTTACTGACGGTTTTGCGGTCACACCATTTCGAGATCCTAAGATGGAAGCGGCGGTGAGGAATGATGTCACATTTTCCCCACCCTTTAAAAAGGTGCGGGTGAGGCCCATGAAGGCGCGGCGGCTGGTGGAGGTGACGCCGTT
>JALZWA010000011.1 GCA_023299815.1 Akkermansiaceae bacterium | reverse complement strand
CAGCCTCTGAATGACCCGCAAGGTATTGATTTCATGAGGCCTTGGGAGGCTAGAAACAGAATGAGACCTCTTCAAATCTGTTGCTATGAGCAGAATAGACTCGCCGAGATCATCGGCGAGATCCAGCCACTCGGCTGCATCATGGCCGGGATGAGCAAGCTGCCGCCGTGGAAGCGGGATGAAGAGGAGCTGACGCCGAAGCAGAAGCGGCAGATCGGACACCGGGCGGAGCGCCGACGCTGCAAACAAAACCTCCACTGGAATCCTCACGAAGAGGGCTCTTCTTAAGAGCGCGGCAGAATGTAGATCGCGGCTCCGAGCTGGTTGCGCTGATATTCGCGGATTTGGCCTTGGCGGATGAGGTTTTGGAGGGCGGTATTGGGGGATGCGGTGGGATCGAATTTGCCGGCGCTTTGTTTGAGGTAGGGGATGAGTTTGGGGGCGTCATCGATGTCTGGGACGGGGCAGCCGGTGGTGCAGGGGACGCGGCCGATGAGTCGTTGGTCGCGGCGCTCTCTGAGCATGCTGCTTGCTTCAGGGTTGTAGGAGTGAATGACGACGCCATTTGGGACATAGCCGCGGAGGCTGGCGTCGGGGTAGGTGGGGGGATAGAGGATTTCGGCATAGATGCCGCTGACTCCTCTTTTGGAATCACCCGTTTGGATGCGGTAGTCGCCATTCTTAGCGATGCGCACGCCGCCCATGGTGAAGAATCCGGTGGGGGTCTGGGCATGGGCGAAGCCGAGGCCACGCTTTCCGGTGCCGCAGCGGAGGGTCTCTTTTATCTGCCCACTCTTGCGGGCGATGATGTGCATGCGTTGGGCGGCGGGGTCGACGACGTAGAGCCAGGTGGGGTCGTAGTTTGGATGGCCTGCGCGGCGCTGGGCGGCGATGGAGTTTTCAATAGCGACCCAGTGGTTGCCAAGGAGGCGGCTCGCTTCTGACGATCCTGAACTTACCGAGGAACAGGACTGAATGAGAAGTAGCGGAAGAGAGAAAAGGAGAGCGAGGGGGGCGCGAAACATGCGAGAGCTTAGGAGGTTGAGCGGCATGCGTCCAATCTGGAATGATCTTGGAATTCTCAGCGACATTACAATTCCACTGAGCTCTTATAATTGAACTTGGAGCGGGGTTCGATAGGATCTGATTATGATGAAAGAGGGAATGACGCTGGCACACAAACCGCCCACTTTCCCGGTCGATAAGGAGGTTCTGAGCCACATTCGCCGGGAGCTGATTTGGACTTCACCGGTCACTTTTCTTCCGCTGATTGCGCTTCCAGTTGCGGCCATCGCGCTGGGATGGACGGCTCTCACGGCGGGCATCGCCGGAGGACTGACGATAGGGGTGTTAGGAATCTTTTGGGCCAAAAAGTGGAAGAGTCTGAGCAAAGAGGCGCGCGCGCTTTGGATGGAGAGAAGCAATGAGGCGCAGAATGCTGAGCTTCGCGGGATCATCACTCACTTGGGCTGGATCGGGCGTAAGAATTATGCGTCGATTCTTGCTGAAATTACTCATCGGAAGGAGAGTATCGAGAATCGCTTGAAGGGTCATCTTTGGGGCGATGAAACGACCGAGTCGGTCGAGAACCTTGTTGATCATGCCAGCACGGAGGTCTGTCGGGAAATCACGGACCTCATCAAGGCTGATGAGCGTCTGGGGAGCATCATTCTTTCGGGGAATCGTGACAGGCTCACCAGCGCTGAGAACAGAACAAAAGAGGGGCACCTCCGATTGCTCGATACTTTGGTGAGCCTCCGGAAGATGGATGGCGAGCTGACTCGGACGCTTGAGAGAGAGGTCCCTTCTTCAGGCTTCGATGCCATTATCGAGGAGCTGGATGATCACGCGAGCTGGATGAACCGCGCTCACCAGCGGGTGTCTGAAGATGTCTCGTTTTCCTCATCGAGTGAGACGACCACGACGGAAAGCCATGCGTTGTCGGGCGGGTGCGCTGAGTAAGCTTGGAGAAGTCGGGATGAACCTGCGGATGGAGCGAAGCTGAGGGACCTCTTGATGAGGGAGTAGTGATTCTCAGCGGAACCACTGGTTCCACAATTTTCGCTCAGTGGCTTGCTATGTGCTATGGTTAAATTATAATTTTTTGACGCCCCCCTTCTTTTCCCCCCTTACTATGTCGAACGATCCTCTTTCCGAATCTCAAGAGCAATCTCCCAAGGAATCTTCTCCGGTCTCTGCTGGGGAGGAGCCATCTGCTCCTAAGTTAAGCTCTGTTGAAGTCTTGCCTTCAGAAGATAAGAGCAAGGGTGAAATGACTCAGGCATCGCCGAATGTTAAGAAGTCATGGCTTCCTTGGAGGCGGCCTAATCGCCGTGATGAACAGCTCAGTCATTTGCGCGAAGGCTATATTGAACTTCTCGGATTGGTGCGCTCGATTAGCGATCATTTGGATCGTCAAAAGGATGAAAAATCGCAAGTCAGCACACTGGTGGAGTCTTTACCTCCGGCGCTGACGAGTTTGGAAAATCTGGCGAGCTCGCAAAAGGAGGTGACTTCTATTTTGGGAAATCTGAATTCTCATATGGAGAAGACGAGTGTGAAGGATGAGCAGCTCTTGGAAAATTTAGAGGGTTTCAATACGGCTCTCAAAGACGTGAGTTCGAGCAACCAAAAGTCTCTCGGCACGTTGAGCCAGGTTTCGGAACGGATCGGGCATTCGGATGAGCAGATGAAAATGCTTTTTGAGCAAACCAGTCAGAGTAGCGAGGCTGCGGGAGCGATGATGATGAGGCTTGAGAAGCGGGTTTTTCTTTCCAATCTCGCGCTCGTCATTCTCTTAGCCTTACTGCTTGCAGTAGGGGTCTTTTGGATCACTAAAATGCAGCCTCAGTCAGCACCGGTAGCTCCGGTGGAGAAGCAGCAGCTTGAAGTGGTAGCACCGCCAGTCGAGAGTGTGGGTAGTTCGAAAGAGAAGCTCGCTTCTCCCTTAGCCGCGGTATCGGAGTTAGAGTCTGTCGAGCTGCCAGAGCCAACTATCTTAAAGCCCGAGACTCAGGATTCTTCTGCTGAAGCTGAAGAGCCAGCAGAAGAGGAGCCTGAGAACGAAAAGCCGGCAGAGGAAGAGGAGATTAAGAAAGAGGAGATTGAGGAGTTGGATCTTTTCCTACTTCAAGGTGACTTTTAGTTTAGTCGTGGTGATGGGGTAGACCATCGTGGATGCTTCTGTTCGCGTTCTCGATGACGTAGACATCTCGGATGTGTGATTTGATGCGGTAGATTCTGAGTGCGGTCGCGGATTGATTGGCAAAGGAGATCTCGGGAGGGGTGCGGTTTAGCTCCGCGCTGGAGTGGATGCGGGGGACGTGGAGTTTGGTGTCTTTTTTAGGGGGACGATTTTTTCATGTTTGGAATGAATATGCTCTGAGATGAGGCGAGGCGAGTGGTTTCCTCGGGTGCTCGATTTCTTAATCGAGGCACGAGACGCAGTCCGAGATGAGTCGTGTGTGAAAATTAATGGGACAAAGTTTGTCTGGGTTGGCGGTGGACTCCCAAGAAGAGGCTGAAGGGGACTCTGAATACCTCTCTTTCACCTAAACCAATGAAATTAATTACATCACTGACATTTGCTTCTTTTGCGATGTCTCCAGTCTATTCCGCGGTCATGTCACTCCCAGCTGCTCCGTCTGGAACGGCTTGGCAACTTGTCTCTTCTGATAACATCGATAGCGCGAGTGCCGATCTTTCGACAATGGAATCTAATATGGAGGCTACTCTCAATCTGTCAGGAGGTGCGCCGAGTCCGGTGTTGGTAAGTGGATCTGCGAGTGCGCTTGCCACGCTGACGGCTTTTGGATCGGTCAATCCTACGAGCTACTCAGTCGGCAATACGGTGGATCTTGTCACGGCGAACACCTTCTCGACGTCGCTGGCTGTGGTGAGTTCGGCCGGAGTTCTCAATCCGGATAGCGATACTCTCTTTGTGAGGAATAAGGTCGATAGTGTCCAGATTACCAGTGCGTTAGGAATCTCTCCTGCGGCTTCTGACGTGGCGAGCGTCTTGAACAATGCTGCCTTCTTTCTGGTCTCTCCAGATGCTAGTGCGTCTTCGTCTGACTCTGGTTCCTTTTCTCAAATTGAGGGTGAGATGATCGACTTCACCTTCATCGCGGCGAGTGAGCTTGAGATTACCAAGCCCTTCCCTGTTCCGCCTCCGGGGTCACAGGATGTTTCCTATTTTGTGGATGTGGATGTTACGGCGACTCTTCGACGTGATACGACATTTGACACTTATGAGCTTGTTGCGGTGCCAGAGCCCAGTTCGGTGGTCTTGATGGTTATTTCGATGCTGACTTTAGGCGTCCGGAGGAGGGGCTGATTTTTGATCTTTCTGATTTCACGAGGGGAGAGTTTTTAAGAATAGGCTTCAGTTCGCGGGAGCTTCTGATTTTGTGGTTCTTTATTCTGCAGAATTTGTCCTTATGAGTATCCCAAAGTTTTTGATCAGTCTTGGAGTTTTAATCGCTCCCGTCTTTCCAACCTTTGCGGATACCGAGGAGTCCCCGCCCAATGTGCTCTTTATTTCTATCGATGATTTGAACGATTGGATCGAGCCTCTGGGAGGGCACCCTCAGGCTGATACTCCGAATTTTAATCGTCTCGCGAGTCAGGCGGTGAACTTTACTCGGGCTTATTGTCCTTCGCCGGGGTGTAATCCCTCGCGGACGGCGGTGATGACGGGGCTCCATCCTGCGACGACGGGGATGTATTCGAATTACCAAGACTGGCGGAAGGCGATTCCTGACGCGGTGACGATGGGGGACTACTTTCGGAAGAACGGCTACTTCTCTGCCGGGGCGGGTAAGATTTTTCACTACACGCAAATCGATGAGAAGGGTTGGGAGGATTATTATCCCTCGATGGAGAAACCGATGCCGGACTTTCATTATCCGAAGCCGGGTAAGACGGTGAATATGCCGCCCTTTAAGGGGATGTATGGCGACTTTGATTGGGCGCCGATTGCCTTGTCGGATGAGGAGACGGGTGATGGGAAGTGCGTGGATTGGATTTCCAAGCAACTGGCTCGTGATCATGAGAAGCCCTTCTTTCTGGCGTGCGGGATTTATCGGCCTCATCTGCCTTGGTATGTGCCGCAGGAATACTTTGACCGGTTCCCGCTGGAGTCGATCCAGCTTCCGGTGGTGCTGCAGGATGATCTCGCGGACTTGGGCGAGAGGGCACATGATGTCGCCTCGCGTGGTGGTGGCTATCACGCTCATGTGATCAAGGCGGGAGAGTGGAAGAAGGCGGTGCAGGGTTACTTGGCGTCTATTGCTTTCGCAGATGCGATGCTGGGTCGTCTTTTGGATGCGCTTGAGGCAAGTCCGCACGCGGATAATACGATCGTGGTGGCATGGTCAGATCACGGCTGGCAGCTGGGGGAGAAGAACCACTGGAGGAAGTTTGCGCTGTGGGACAATGTGGCCCGCAGTGTCCTGATGATCAAGGGGCCGAAGGGGTGTGCCTCGGGGGTGAACTGTGATCGCGTGACTTCATTGATGGATATTTATCCTACGCTGATTGATCTTTGCGGGCTTCCGTGGCGTCCGGAGCTTGATGGGAGAAGTCTTGGGCCGTTGCTGAAGAGCCCGGAGGCAGTTTGGGATTATCCGGCGATTACTTCTTATGACATTACGGAGTTTTCGGTGCGGACGGAGAAGTGGCGCTACATTCGTTACCTTGATGATTCTGAGGAGCTTTACGATCACGAGACTGATCCGAAGGAGTGGAACAATCTTGCAGGGGATGCCAAGTATGCGGAGGTGAAGGCTCAAATGGTGGCGCACTTGCCCAAGAAGCCAGCCCCTTTGAATCCTCAAACTCTGATTGAGCTGCAGGCGCATCACGTGCCTCCTTATCTCTCGAAAGAGGATTACGAGCGCCGGAAGAAGGCCTCCGAGTAGGAGTCATTTATTTCCTGAATTCGCCTCCGGTTGACTCTGCGGGGTTGAGTTCTAGGATTGAGCTAAAGCTGGGGTTTCGGATGCTGACATCTTGCTGACGATCCTCTAGAGTGCTCTTTCTCCTCTGGCTCTCTTTTTTTCTGACATCATGAAGCGCATCTCTTCCATCTCCTATTACGGTCTTACGGTTATCCTTTTACTTGGTGGAATGATGCCGGGGGCGGGCACGCTGGTGATCAGTGAGTTTGTGGCCAATAATGAGAGTTTAGAGGATGGCGATGGGAACACGCCGGACTGGATTGAGGTTCACAATGATGCGGCTACTGCGGTGGATTTGAGCGGCTATCACTTGAGCGATAATGAGACTCTTCTGCAAAAATGGACCTTTCCTGAGGGGACGATTTTGGGAGCCCAAGAATATCTGGTGGTCTTTGCCTCAGGGCAAGTGGGTGATAGTGCGGGGAATCTTCACGCGAACTTCAGCCTTACTGCGGGCGGGGAATATCTTGGGCTCATCGAGCCGGATGGGATCACGGTGGTGCAGGAGTTTTCTCCTACCTATCCGCCGCAGAAAACGGGCATGAGCTATTCTCCGGAGGGCTTTTACGAAACTCCTACGCCGGGCGTGGCGAACACGGGTGAGGTCTTTGAGGGTTTTATCGCAGATACGAGCTTCAGCATCGACCGGGGTTTTTATACCGAGGTCTTTGATCTCGAAATTACGACGCTGACTTCCGAAGCAGAGATTTTTTATACGACTGATGGCACGGTGCCCTCGGCGACGAATGGCACTCTCTACGTTCAGGCGATTCCGATCACGACGACGACGGTGATTCGGGCGATTGCGGTGAAGGAGAATTTCATTCCGACGAATGTCGACACGCAGACTTATCTCTTTTTGGAGGATGTGGTGACGCAGCCGAATGACCCCCCGAATACGACGACGACATGGGCGGGGTTCCCTGCGGATTATGAGATGGATCCACAAGTGACAACTTCACGGAATTACAGCTCCTTGATGATCCCTGCGCTTGAAGCGGTTCCTTCGCTCTCGATCGTGATGGACCCGGATGATTTTTATGGTTCACAGGGAATTTACCAAAACCCTCAGAGTCAGGGTTCGGCATGGGAGCGTCCTATTTCAGCGGAGCTGATTTCGGCAGACGGAAGTGAGTTAGGCTTTCAGGTCGATGCCGGGATTCGAATCCAGGGCGGGAGTAGCCGAGATCCGGATACTCCGAAGCATAGCTTGAGCCTGCGATTCCGTGAGGAATATGGAGAGGGGAAATTGGACTACCCTCTTTTCCAAGATGCGCCCTACGGAGAGTCAGCGGTGGAGAAGTTTGATTTTCTTCAATTGAGGAGCGGCTATAATCACGGCTTTGTTCATCGGCACTATTACCAGTCTCGACATGCGCAATATAATCGAGATCAATTTGCGAATGATCTGATGTTTGCGATGGGGAGCGAGAGCACTCACGGGCGCTGGGTGAATCTCTATATTAATGGAGTCTACTGGGGGATTTACCACATTCATGAGCGGCCCGATGATAATTACATGGCGAGCTACTTTGGTGGGGATAATGACGACTACGATGCCATCAATTCTAACCTTGCGACCTCAGGAACGAGGGCGGCTTACGATGCAATGGAGGCGATCGCAGCGGGCAGTCAGATCACGACTCCATCGGTCTACGAGGCGATGAAGTCAGAGCTCGATATCGATCAGATGATCGACTACATGATCATGAATTTTTACGTGGGAAATGTGGATTGGGATTTTCACAACTGGCGGGCGGCGGGTCAGGGTGCACCTGGGGTTCCCTTCCACGTCTTTGCTTGGGATTCTGAATTTGCGATTTCACCGAACACGGCCGGCGCGACGAATAATCCCTTTCCTTTGGAAAATGCGCTGACGGTGAATGTGTCGACTAAGAATAATAATAATGGTCCGACGGGGATTCACCAGGACCTCCGGAGAAATTCAGAATATCTGATGCGCTTCGCGGACCGGATTCAGGCGGCGATGTTTAATGGAGGTCCTCTTTCGCCGGAGGGTGCGGAGGAGATTTGGCGGACACGCTCGGATGTGATGGACACACTGATTGTAGCGGAGTCTGCGCGCTGGGGTGATTACCGGCGTGATGTGGATTCGCCACGGTGGCCCTCGACAGAATTTGATCTCTACACTCGGAACGAGCACTATTTTCCCAATCAAGAGTGGATCATGAACACTTATCTGGTGGAGCGGCCTGTAGTGGTTCTGAATCAGTTCCGTGCTCAAGGTCTCTATCCTTCGGTCGATCCGCCTTTGTTCTCTCAGAGTCTTGCAAACCTGACGCTTACGAATCCGAATGACGGCGGCACGATTTACTTCACGGCTGATGGGTCTGATCCGAGGGAGCCTACGGCGAGTATTTACTCGGGGCGGATCATTGTCTCTTCTTCCGCGATCTATCGTGCACGGGTTCTTGAGGGTGGGGTGTGGTCCGCGCTACAAACTTTCGAGGTGGCGGTAGGGGTGCCCGCAGATGCGAGTAATTTGGTGATTTCTGAGATCTACTATAACCCTCCGGGGGTTGAGGAGAGTGGGGAGTTCATTGAGCTGATGAATGTTTCATCGGTGCCGCTTGATCTCAGTAATGTGAGTTTTGCGGATGGGGTTGGTTATACTTTTCCGGTGGGAACGACTCTTGCGCCCGGGTCACGTGTGGTGCTGAACCCGGGTCTGTTCCAAGGCGCGCTCGCGAATGGGGGTGAGTCGATCATTCTCAATGATGCGAGCGGCTTGGTGATCGAGAGTTTTAGCTATGGAGATGGTTTTCCATGGCCTGCTTCTGCAGATGGTGATGGGTATTCTTTGGTGAGAATCTCGCCGGAGTCTCAGCTGGATCCGACGCTTCCTTCCAGCTGGCGTTCGAGCGTGGCTATTGGGGGAAATCCGGGGACGACGGATGCGAGCGTGTTCGCTGGAAATGAGGATGACCTTTTGAGCTACGCTCTGGGGGAGACGCCGATCTCACTGGGTAGCATGATGGGGTCTGCGACGATTCACCGGAATGTGGGAGCGGATGATGTGGTTTATCTTGTGGAGCATTCTGATGATTTGGTGAACTGGACAGTCACGGTGAATCTGGTGAGCCAAGAGCGGTCGAGCGAGGGCATTATTTCTGATACTTATTTGGTGGAATCGGGAGCGACGCAATTTTTCCGGGTGAGGGTGGTTTTAGGTGACGAGTAATTGGGATTCGCTTCTTGTTTCAGGAGGGGGAGATTCCGGTGGGGGTGGCTATTTGCTTTGAGGCATTTTCGACTTTTGCGTGTCGGCCGGTTTTAAATATCCACGATTTTGCGATCACTCCTGTTTATCAGGGACGGGGCTTGGCCCGGGAGCTTCTGTTAGAAGTAGAGAAGGTGGCGCTGGAAGTGCTGGAGGGCAATCAGGTGGCGAAGCACGTCTATGAGAAGTTCGGCTTCGCGGGATATGAGCTGGACCCGGCGATGGGGCAGGCGCTTTTTTTGGAGAAGAAGTTCTCGGGGTAGGGAGCTTATTTACGGCCGGTCATCATGGTCCAGTGTTTGCCGTGGGGGCCGATGCCGATGAGGTTTGGTCCATCGCTGAACATGATGAAGCGGTGGCCGTCTGAGCCGAACCAGGCGTTGTAGGCGGCGCTGGGTGCGGTTGAGCCCATGTAGATGTTTTCTCCATTCCAGCGGTATTGAAATTTAGCGAGGCGGGCTCGGTCAGCGGGGGATTTTTTTTCTTTCACTGGGGATTGGTGGGAGAAGAACTTGAGTGTTTCCATGTCGGCGGAGTGTCCGGTGGCGGCAGCGGAGAGGCGCTCTTCCATGAGAAAGGGGGTGAGGCCGAAGAGGGAGCGATTTTCGTTGAGAAGGTGGGTGAAGTCTTTTTGGGAGGAGTCGGCCCAGGCGCTGGCGGCATTTGCCTCGTGGGTGGTTTTGAGCTCGGCGGACTCTTTTTGAATGCTGGCGATTTGGGATTTGGTCTTGAGGTAGACTTCGCCATCGAACGATTCGCGGAGGGCGAGGAGGGTATCGAGTTCCTCGCTTTCAGGGGTCTCACTGCTGGCGAGGGTAAGCTCGCGCTGGACCTCGGCGAGGGCGGTGGAGATGGCGGAGACGGCGGCGTCGAATTTGCTGGGGTCAGTTTGGGCGGTCTTGCGGAGTGTTGCGTTGAGCTTGGCGAGGGATTCGACTTCTCGCTGGAGCATTTTGATTTTGGAGGGGTCTTTTTTGTAGTCGGTCTTGATGAGGGGGTAGATGCGTGCGCGCTCAGTCTTGAGTTCTTCGGTGAGGAGGTCGGTCCTGTGGTAGGGGTTGGCGTTCTCGTCATTGAGAAGCTGGGTGAGGCGTTTTTCGTGGGAGGTGCGGGCTTTTTCGAGAGTGGCGGTGTAGACGTTCTTGGCAGATTCGCCATAGAGCTGGAAGGTGCGGTAGGCGGCTTGGCGCTTCTCAGGGTCTTGATCCTGCATCCACTGAAGTGCCTTGCGGACGGCCATGGGTGGGATGGCGGGGTCATCTTGGGCCGGGAGATTAGCGGCGAGAAGAGCGGTGCAGAGGAGGGTGAGGAGTCTCATGAGTGTCTAAAGAATTAAGACGAGGGAGGTTTTTTTTCAATGTTGGAGTTTTTCATCACTTGACCAGAGGGGCGCTTCCTTCTTTCGTAAGGCCATGCAGCGCATTCAACTGAAGTCTAAGCTCCACCGGGCAATTATTAAGCAGGCCGATATCGACTACGAGGGAAGTATCGAGATCCCTGAGGATCTGATGGAGGCGGCAGGACTCTGGGAGGGAGAGCGGGTTTTAGTGACTTCCATGACCGCGGGTGGACGTCTTGAGACTTATGCGCAGACCGGTCCTCGGGGGACTGGGACGATCATTATTAATGGAGGAGCGGCTCACCTGATCAAGAAGGGGGAGCGGGTAACGATTATGGCCTTCGGTATTTCCGATGTGCAGATTGTTCCGCGTCGTCATGTCTTGAATGATGACAATGAGATCGTGATGTCTTCAGGCGTCTAAGGATTCTCTTTCGAGCTAGGAGGGATCATTTTCTCTAGCTCGATGGTGGAGAGGGCGCGGAGGAGGTTACCCTGATAGGTGCGGCTCTCTTCCTTGATGATGCCGACTCCTGGGGTGAACCAGTAGTCCTTGAGAGAGGTGATGCCTTTTTGTTGGCCTTGGTAGGTGACTTTGTAGGCGTCAAAGCTTCCTGCTGGGACGTGGACTTCCTCGAAGCTTACGATGCGGAAGCCGGAGGTGCCGCCAGCGCTGGGAGGCCAGCGCCAGAAGGTGCCGACCGCCATGTCCTTCTGGGCGATAGGGATCGGCGGTTGATTGATGATGAAGGAGCCATCGGGCTGGGCCTGGGTGGCGACGGAGAGGGTATTTGCGCGGTAGTCGAGGAGGAGGTCGGGAGCCGCGGTGTCATCGTAATTGATGGTGAAGCGGTGGAAGGTCAGGCCGTGTAGTTCGATGGGGCCGGCGTAGCGCTGGGTGCGCTTACTTTTTATGACGGTAAGGTCGTCTTTTCCGAGGGGGAGGGCAGCGTCGGGTTGGAGCTGTCGGCTGGTTTGTTGATAGACCAGTGTTTCGCCGATTTTGGGAGCGAAGAGGGTGGGGTCGAGAGGCTGGTCGTTGAGATTGACGACCTCTTCAGCACTGGGCTCGGGTTGGCAGCTCGAGAAGGTGGCGAGGATGCTGATGAGGAAAATTTTCTTCATTTTGGAGCAGGGAATGAGCGACAGAGGTCACTGCCACCAGCATTTTTCCCGCCGAGGCGGGGGCTATAGCGGCAGGTCGGGAAGAGCCAAGTGCGGGTCTTGCGGCGGATCCGGCGGATGAGGAAGATGAGGAATGCGATGAGGAAGAGGGAGGCGCCGCCGCCGATGATGGCGAGAATTTTTTTCCGCTCGCGGTTGGCGAAGAAGTCTCGTTTCAGCTCGCTTCGTTTTTCCATGTGACGGTTGATCATGAGATCAGGAAGTCTGTTAGCGAAGGTGATCATTTCTGCCATACGACGGGCGAGGAAATCGAGGTTCTCGCCGTTGTCCCAATGTTGGATGGAGAGGTTTCGGAGGAGGGAGACTTGCTCGTCCCAAGATTCCTTTTTAAGCGGCTTGATGCCATCACCGCCGGTGGCGATGCCTGGTGCGCCGATCATGCCCGGGCGGAAGATGATGACGGCCCAGTTCTTGCTGCTCCAAGCGGGGCCGAGTTTTCGTGCGTATTCATCGGGAGTGAGTCCCGAGGGGAAGCGGTCGAGGACAAGGAAGACTTCTGTTTCGTGATCGCGCGCGTGGCGCTCGAGAACGCGCGTGAGATCATCCGTGCGGCCAGCGCTGAGCATGTGGGTGGGATCGACAATGAAGCGGCTGGGGCGGGGTGGGAGATCTGTTCCTGCTGCTGGGAGAATGAGGAGCAAAGCAGTTATGACGGAGAGAATCCTCATGGTGATATTTGGCTGCGGGCTTCTTTTTCTGCTTTGAGAGAAAATTCGCAGGAGGTGCGGAGGAGTTCGTAGAGGCCATCGAGGAATGCGATGGCTCCCGATTCCCAGTCTTGAAGGTAGAAGGATTCTCCGGCGCGGTCGATGAGGGCTTCGATGTCCTCGCGGAGGAGAAAGGTTTCGAGCTCATAGCCAGAGCAAAAGCTGTGCTGTTGGCGCTGTGGATCGATGAGGAGAAGGGCGCGCCAAGTGGGGGTTTCTTCGCAAATTGCAGGGGCGTGATTGACGACCCAGCAGGCTGCGAGTTGGGTGGGGATGCTGGGCGGGCAGTGGACGAAGCAGATTGCGGGGGAGATCTGGGGAAAGGATTTACGGATGCGGGTGGCTCGGGTTTCGAGCGCTTTTTTTAAATCACTCATCGTTCCGGTGAAATCCATGAGCGGGGTGAAAGGAGGGCTCGAGTCCGGAAGGTGTTGATCGAGAAGCCCTAAGTGAAATCCACAGCGCGGGCATGTGGAGGGGCTCGTCTCGAAAAGTCCCTTACAACTTGGGCAAGCTAGTGCGCCCCGGCGGAAGAGCCGACTGGGGAGCGTGGTTTTTTCTGATCCTTTCGGAGGCATAAAATTGGGGGGCTTGATATTAAGTAATATTTGGGTATTCGCCAAGCCCTGAGAATTGAAGAAAGTCCGCCTTTACATGCGGAATTCAATCCCTACCTTCTCGCGGCCCATGACTCTCGCATTTCTCGATATCGCAATTTGGATCAAGCTTGTCATCATCGCTCACGTCGTGGTGAGTGCTTTGTTGATCTTGGTGATTCTTATGCAGCGTCCTAAACAGGAAGGTCTCGGCGCTGCTTTTGGCTCAGGAGCGACGGACGCGGTCTGGGGTGCTCGCACGACGGATGTGCTCCAGCGGGCCACGGTCTATCTCGGCACTCTCTTTTTCATCTTCTCGCTCGTTCTCGCGATTCTCGTGGGGAAAAATAACGAAGCTCAAGGTAAGCGCGCAGATTCCGATGGCGCTGAAAAAGTGATCGAGAAGGAAGAGGTGGTTCCTGAGATTGAGGCTCCCGCGATGATCGATGACACTGAGGAGTTTAAGAAGCAGCTTGAGGCTGCGCAGGGTGCGGCTCCCGCTCCGGTTGAGGCAGTTTCCGAGCCTGTGGTGGTGCCACCGCTTCCTGAAACTCCTGCTGCACCGGTGACTCCGCCTGCGGATCAGCCAGGTCAGTAAGCTCTTGACTGCTGTCATGCGATGAGCGACTCGGCCTTACCTGCTTGGGCGCGTGAGGATGCCTTTCCGCTGAAGTCGGAAGATTCGGAGTATGGTTTTCGCGATCAGCGAGGGAAGCTGACTCCTTTTGATTCGCTTGCGGAGCTTAAGGATTACCTTGCGGCGGGGAAGGGGAAGCTCGCTTGGGTTTGGGTGCCGGAGGATGATCGCTTTGTGGCTCCGGAGGAGGTTCCTGCTTTGGCGATTTCTTTGAAAAATCGACGTGCTCTTCTTGCTCAGGATGATCTGGAGGCAGGTAAAAAGGGGTTCTTTATTTTTGGGGCAGCGCTTTTATTCTACGGATTTCAGGCGGTCTCGGTTAGGGGTTGGAGTGGCTTGGGAGAGTCGCAGAACATCGGGATCGTGTTGCTGTTGCTTTTATATTTCGGCTTGCGGCCGTGGTGGGGGGGGTGGCAGGGGGAGCGTGAAGTTCCGAAGACAACGCGGGAGAGCATTGCTGCGGAGATTCCAGAGGCTCGTTTTGAGCTCTGGCTGAGTAGCCAAAGTTCGCGCCTGGCAATGCTGCTCTGTGGCTTGCTGGTTGCGATTTTTGCGGTGCAATTTTTCACGCACGGACTGATGGCGGCAGGGTTGGTGAAAAGTGCCTACGCCGGGGGCGAGTGGTGGCGTCTCTATACAGGCGCGTTCCTTCACGGAAATCTGATTCACCTTGGGATGAATCTCTCTGCGCTGTGGTATCTCGGGCGCCGGACGGAGATCCTGGCGCGCTGGCCGCACTTGGTGAATGTGTTTTTTCTTTCGATTTTCGGCAGTGGCTGGGCGACGATTTCTTGGATTCCGGAGGGCGTCTCGGTGGGGATTTCGGGAGCGGTCTGTGGCTTGCTGGGGTTCTTGTTAGTGTTTGAGACCCTGCACCGTCCGCTGGTGCCGAGCCCGGCGAGGCATCGTCTTCTGGGAATTCTCGTCTCTCTAGTCGTGATTGGTTTTCTGGGTTTTGGTATTATCGATAATGCAGCCCACCTTGGCGGGCTGATCACGGGGGCGATTTATGCGGCGATTGTGTTTCCAAAATCGTCCTCGATTTCTCGTCCGCATATTTTGAAGCAGGATCGGATCTTGGGAGGTATCGCGCTGGGATTGGTGGTTCTTTTTGGCCTGAGTGCTATGCTCATCATGCTGACTCACTAAGCCATGCTTCCTGCTCTCCAGACTGTCATCCCCGGCCCCGAGTCACTGAGACTCGCGGCCGATCTCCGGGTGCATGAGAGCAGAAATGTCACCTACATGGACGAGTCTTGGCCCGTCTTCTGGGAGCGGGCTGAGGGGACGAATGTCTGGGATGCCGATGGGAATCGCTTCCTTGATCTTACCTCCGCCTTCGGCGTCGCAGGACTGGGGCATCGCCATCCTGAGATCGTGGCCGCGCTCCATTCCCAAGCCGATACCCTTCTTCACGGCATGGGGGATGTTCACCCCACTGCGCTGAAGGGGCAACTCTGCCGCGCTCTTTCCGAAATCACTTACGGGCGATGGAACGGAACTACGGGAAAGGTCGTACTTTCAAACTCCGGATTTGAGTCTGTCGAGACCGCGCTCAAGACAGCGCGTCTTGCCACCGGTAAAAAAGGAATCGTGGCCTTCACGGCGGGTTATCACGGCCTCGGTTACGGAAGCCTCCTCGGAACCGATCTTCCGAAGTTTCAAGGTCCCTTTGGCGATCAGCTGGCTCCTATCACTACTCGACTTCCTTTTGGCGGAAGCGAGATCGATCAGCTCGATGGCTCAGACATCGGTGCCGTGCTTGTGGAGCCGATTCAAGGTCGTGGCGGGAAGGTGATCCCGCCCGCTGACTTCCTCCCGCGCCTTCGCGAATGGTGTGATCGAAATGGGGCCCTCCTTATCTTCGATGAAATCTACACCGGGTTCCATCGCACGGGTAAGACCTTCGCCTGCGAGTGGGATCAGGTGGTTCCTGATCTTATCTGCCTTGGAAAAGCCCTCTCCAGCGGCTTCCCCATCTCTGCCTGTGTCGGAAAATCTACCGTCATGGATGCTTGGCCCCAATCAACGGGCGAAGCCCTCCACACCTCTACCTTCCTTGGCCACCCCGTCGGCTGTGCCATGGCGCTCAAGTCGCTTGAGATCCTCCAGCGCCCGGAGACCGCTGAGATGGTTGCTGAAAAGGGGGCTTACCTTGGCGAGAAACTCAAGTCACTCGGTAAGGCCCGTGGGCGTGGCCTCATGTGGGGGCTCGAGCTTCCTGAGAATGCCGGCGCGCTTCTCGGGTCACTTTTAAAAGACGGCCTCCTCATGCTCGCCGATGGCCCCGAGGGAAACGTCCTCTCCTTCACTCCGCCCTTCACGATTAGTGAAGAGGAGATCGACTTCACGATCGAGCGCGTCTCCGCGCATCTAAAAAGTCCCCGCGTGTAGCAGCACCAGCGTGCACGCTTCCTTGTAAGGGATCCCCGCTTTTTCAAAAGCTGTCATCGCCTCTGCCGACTCGGTGCCGGGATTAAAAATCACCCGATCCGGCTTCACGGAGATGATCTCCTCCACCAGCGGCGCAAGGCGATCAGGCCCGAGATAAAGCGTCAGGATATCGATCTCTTCCGTGATCTCGCCGAGTGATGAATATCCCTCGACCCCAAGAATCTCCGCACCTGTGGGGCTCACTGGAAAGACGGTGTGGCCGTACTTGCTGAGAAGGACTTGAGCCTTATTGGCGTAGCGCTCGGGCTTCGAGCTGGCTCCTAAAATGGCGACGTTCATGAGATCAATAGAGCCGATATTTGCCACATGTCATTGCTTGAGTTCCTGGAAGAATTTCTACGATCCCTCGCGCAGTCAGTGGGGTCACGAAGTCACCCGAGTTCTGCGGGCTTAGGACGCGCAGCTCTCCTTTTTCATTCAGCGAAGCAGGGAGGTAGATGGTCAGAAAATGATGTGGCTGCTGGGGCGCTTCGAGAGGGAGCTCCGAGACCGTCTTTTGCGAAAGTCCGACGAGCGCCTGTAGCGCGGGGACGAGGTAGCGGTGGAAGGTTGTGAGGGTGGAATTTGGATTCCCCGGAAGCGCCGCGACTCTAGGCCAGAAGGCGAGCGGCTTGCCGGGACGCTGTGCCACGCCGTGGAAAAGGGGAGGGCCGATGAGCGATTCGAGAGCGGGGCGCACGTAGTCTTTTTTTCCTTTGGAAATGCCGCCACTTAGAATGACGAGGTCGCTTGTTTCAAGAGCCTCTGCGATGCCGGAGGTCGTCGCTGCGAGATCATCAGCAAGGTGCGCGAGCGTGATTTCAGCAGCGCCCCATTCCTCCACTGCGGAGCGCAGGGTGATTCCGTTTGATTGCCGTAGCTGATGGGGCAGGGGAGTTTTATCAGGTGGGACGAGTTCATCACCGGTGCCGAGGATCGTAATCTTCGGAAGGCGAGTCACAGTGAGCTGGGTCGCGCCTACGGATGCCGCGAGTCCGAGTTGTGCCGGACCGATGCGCGTGCCCGCTGGCACTAAGGGGTCCCCTGGGGAGGCATCAGATTCTTGGCGATGAATGAAGCGACCTGGCACCGCCTCAGCGGTGATTTTTGCCTGCGTCTCACCGATCTCGACTTCC
>JALZWA010000010.1 GCA_023299815.1 Akkermansiaceae bacterium | reverse complement strand
CGGAAGCGGGTGAAGGCGTCAGCATCGAGGACCTCAGCCCATTTATAGGAGTAGTAGCCAGCGGCGTAGCCCACGGGGGAGGAGAAAAGGTGGCTGAAGCGGCGGGCGATTGAGGGTGTCTCAGTCGCGAGCGGCGCTTTGTAGTCTGCGAGGATTTCACGGTCCACGTCATCGAGATCACGGCCACGATATTTCTCAAAGTCGGAGTGGAGGGCGAGGTCGAGCATGCCGAGGGAGAGCTGGCGCATGCAGGCAGAGGCTGACATGTAGTTCCGCGCGGCGAGCATCTTGTCAAAGAGTTCGTCAGGGATTGTTTCTCCCGTCTCGTAGTGGGTGGCGAAGAGGTCGAGCGACTCGCGATCCCAGCAGAAGTTCTCCATGATTTGTGAGGGGAGTTCTACGAAGTCCCAAGGCACGTTCACGCCCGCGAGGGATTTGATGGAGACGTCCGAAAGAAGATGGTGCAGGAGGTGGCCAAACTCGTGGAAGACGGTCTCTACTTCGCGATGCGTGAGGAGGGCGGGCTTGTCCTCGGTGGGCTTCGTCATATTTCCACAAATGAGCCCCAGATGCGGAGTGCGCGGGGAGGGAAGTCCGGTTTCGAGATAGTTCATCCATGCTCCGCCACGCTTGGATTCGCGCGGGTGCCAGTCGGCGTAGAAGGAGCCGAGGTGCTCCTTGGTCTTGGCGTCATGGATTTCGTAAAAGGTCACTTCCTCATGCCAAGCTTCTGCATCGGCCTCGGAGATCGTGATGCCAAAAAGAGTGGAGGTGAGCGAAAAGAGACCATCCATCACTTGGCCGACGGGGAAGTAGGGACGGAGTGCTTCTTCATCGAAATCGAAGAGTTCCATGCGGCGGGTCTCGGCCCAGAAGCCGGTCTCCCATGGCTCGAGGAGGGCGCTGTCTTCTCCTGTTTTCTCTGCTTTGTAGGCCTTGAGTTCAGCGCAGTCGTTTTTGAAGCGATCTACGATCTTGGCGTGGAGGTTTTCGCTAAAATCGATGGCGCCTTTTCCGCTCCCTGCCATGCGACGGTTGAGGGTGAGATCGGCGAAGTTCGAGAAGCCGAGGAGGGCGGCTTTTTCTTCACGGAGTGCGAGAATGTCCCAGATGAGCTGTGAGTTGTCGTGCTCGTCACCACGGCCGATCTCGCTGGAGGCTTGCCAGACTTCTTTGCGGAGTGAGTCGTCCTCGGCATATTGCATCACGGGCATCATCGATGGCGCATGCAGGGTGATGCGCCACTGGCCTTCTTTGCCTTTTGATTTGGCCTCCTCAGCTGCCGCGGCTTTGGCTGAGTCGGGGAGGCCGGCGAGACGGGATTCGTCATCGATAAAAAGGTCCCACGCATTGGTGGAATCGAGCACGTTCTCGCCGAACTTCTGTGTGATCGTGGCCAGCTCGGCATTGATCTCAGCCATGCGTGTCTTTGCCGAGTTATCAAGATCAGCTCCCGCAGAGCGGAAGTCCGCGCAGGTCTCAGCGACGAAGCGCGTCTGGATCTTGCTCAGTGAGGAAAGGTCGCTTTCTTCACAAGCCTTCACCCTTTTCCAAAGATCGCCATCGAGTGAGATCGAGGATGAGAACTCGGAAACGATGGGTAACATTTTATGCAAAGCGGCACGCAAATCATCTGAGTTGGCGACTGAGTCGAGATGGTTGATGCGGCCCCAGCTCCGGTCGAGACCTTCGGTAGCGGTTTCTAGGGCGGCAAAGGTGTTCTCGTAGGTGACAGTATCAAGTGGGAGTGTCTTGATTGTCTCGATGTTTGCGCGACCTGTCTCGATCGCTCGAGTGACATCGGCCTCGATGTGATCCGGGGTTAGAGTGGACCAGCGGATTTTAAAATCATCGGCAAGAAAAGGGTGCGTGTCGCTCATGGGCGATATGGAAGCATCGCCGCTACGGAATGCACCTCATAAATGACGCGAATTTTAACGTCGGCGTCGCAAGACACTCAGCGAGGCGAGCGCGATCAAGAGCGTGCTAGAGGGTTCAGGCACGGTCCCTGTCACACGAATGAATTCCTGAGTGGCTGTCCATCGAGAGGGGTTGTTTGAAGATCCTCGGGTGTCTTCAACGTAGACTGTCCACTCAAAGCCGCCGATCGCAGTCCCGCTGGCTAGACCAACGTCGGCGTAATCGAGATAGCTATTTCCATTTGTTGAGGTGAGCGCTTCTTTTGAGCCATTTCCACCGGAGCTTGTTTGGCTTGTGCCGACTCCGGTGACGGTGTCGTTTGCAGCGGTGACGAACCAACCAAGTGAAGGAGAGCCTGAGGCACCATTCCCGGCGGTTTCATCGCCGATGTCCCAGGAAGGGAGTGGGTTCGTAGCGCTGCTCCAAGATGCGTGATCGCCGATCACTGGGGTGGATGAAAAGTAGCTGCCATCAGGTTTTAGGTAGGCAAGGCGAGCATATTCCCAAGTGGCTCCGCGTGTGTTCAGGCTTCTGAAGTCCGTCTCAAAATTGGAGAGCGTCACATGATTGCCGAAGGTGATTCTGATTGTCGAGGAGAGCAGTGAGCCCGGGTTGTCTGGTGCGCCCGTGGCATAAGTCGAAGAAAAGCTATTATTATACCCGTGGTTCGACCTGAGGCCGCCGCCCGCGACGGTTTCGGCATTGGCATATGCTCCCGTCGCGTTGCTTGGGAGGCTGGAGCTTGTGGTGATGAAGATGTCCTGCAAATCCCCATTGTCTGCGGTGAGCTTTGCGCCGGTTGTGTCATTGATGACGTTGTATCCTTGCGTGCCGGTGAGGGTGCCAGTTCCGAAGGCTGCCTCCGTAAAGTCGAACGTAAGATCGGTGAAGGGGGTCTGGCCCTGCGATGGAAGCGTGAGAACTAGCGCAAGGAATGAGTGAGGGGGAATGTTCACTCCATTAGCTTATCTTGATTAATAGGAGATATCAAGTATTGAAACAGAAATCGCAGGATTTGAGCCACTCAGGTCTAAGGTTTCGGGAGGAAATACCCGCGCTGTTTCTCATTGACCGGGAGTCCCAGCTTATCCATCGCCGCCAGCATGTCTTCCCAGACCATGCGCTTTTCCGTCGTTCCTTCCGACTCACGTAAAAGATATGAGGGATGGTAGCTGACTCTGAGAGGGATGCCTTGGAATTGATGCCAAGCTTCGCGGAATTGGCTCACAGTTTTGGTTTCTGAGAGAAGGCCCTCGGCTGCCGTGCCTCCTAAGGCGATGATCACCTTAGGTTTTACGATATCAATCTCCGCTTGGAGGAAGGGGAGGTTGGCTGCCATTTCCTCGGGAGAGGGTTTCCGATTTCCCATCGTCTGATTTTTCATCGAGGGGCGGAACTTACAGACGCTGGAAATGTAGATTTCCTCGCGCGAGAGACCCATCGCCTTGATGATTTGATCAAGTTTCTCACCAGCGGGTCCTACGAAGGGTTCTCCTTTTTTCTCCTCATGGTAGCCAGGTGCTTCACCTACCAGCATGAGGTCTGCTTCAGGGTTTCCGGTAGAAAAGACCATCTTGTCGCGCAAGGTTCCTAGGGCTTTGATCGCGGCCCAGCTGAGGCATTGCTGTCTCAAGAAGTCGATTTTTTCCGCAGGAGTCGTTCCTTTAATGAGGAGCTCGGTGACGGGAGCGGCTTTAGCTGCAGGGGCGGTTTTCGTTGAGGGCTTTCTCGGGCTGGCGCTTCCTCGGCGGTAGAATTCGCGGAGGATTTGGCGTGCTTCGTCATCGATCTCGACATGGCTCACGCCCTGTTGCTGGAGTTGCTTGAGGTAGTCGATTACGGTGGGCTGCGCCATGCTGAAGCTCATCATAGGGAAGGCTCATCCGCCAGTGCGGAGTGAAAAATGGGGAAAACTCCCGATAAATCCTAAGAATGGTCTTGACCAGAAGGCCGATTTCCCTATTTCTCCCGCCTCACAACAATTTTTTTTTATGGCTAGAGTTTGTAGTATCAGAGGTTCCAAGGTTCGTGTCGGTCGTAAAATCCACCGTTCCGGTCTGGCCAAGAAAAAGGGCGGCATTGGTCGTCACGTCACCAAGACAGTGAAGCGCAAAGTTTCACCAAATCTTCACAGTAAGCGCGTGTGGGTTCCTGAGCTTGGTAAGTATGTCAAAATCAAGGCCAGCGCCAAGGGGATCAAGACCATCAACAAGAATGGTGCTTACTCGACTCTTAAGAAGGCTGGTTTGATCTAAGCGCTCTCTCAGTGAGTAATTTTTAAAAGCGGATCTGGAAACAGGTCCGCTTTTTTGTGCTCGGGTTGCTAGCACTCGATCCGCTGAATCCCGTAGAGATCGAATGCGGGGTCGAGCGAGAGGATGGGGATATCTCGTGCAATGGCCTCTGCGATCAAGAGCCGGTCTGTCGGATCACCATGATGCCGGGGGAGGGAGGAGGCTCGGCGCATCGTGCCCCAGTCGATAGGGAGGACTTCGAAGCCTTCCTCAAGAAGGAGATCTGGAAAATCAGGACGCTGCGCGGCGGCGAACTTCACTAAGCCGAGGGATTGCTTCTGGCTCAGTTCCCACAAGCTCGCTAGGGAGACGAGTGAGCGGTGTTGAGACGACTCGATCCGCTGTGCAAGCGGATCGGGTAGGGCGGGATCATTCTGAAGGAAAAGTAGAAGCACCCGGGTGTCGAGGAGCTGCTCGATCATTTTCGTGGTTCATCCGGTCCTTCGGGAGGATCAATCCGCGGAGGGCTCGGGGAGGAGGAGGGTTTCTTAGCGGGGTGATCAAACTCCGGAGAGATGAAGAAGTTTTCAGCACTCAGGCCTCCTCGTGAGGGGGAGCTGACGGAAGGAAGACGAATCTCGGCAACCACGCGGCCGTGCTTTGTGAGGGAAACCGGATCACCTGATTCGATCAATGCTGAGACCAATGCAGAGAGCTTTGACTTGGCTTCGTAAAGTCCGACTTGCTTCATGAAAAACAAACTAGACTAGTCTGATCTATTTGGGGAAGGGGAAAATTGGCCAAATTTCATTTTTTACGGGAGAGGCTTACTGCTGTCTACTCTCCTGAGGGGGAGGGGGTTGCCGTAAATGAGGGTCGAGGGGCTTGAGTTGATCCGATATCCTGTGGATCTGACTGGGAGTCCCTTCTTGCCGAAGGGAGGAGGTAGGAAAGCTTGTTTGGTGGAGTTTTACTTTTAGGCGTGCTAATCCATCGCGGTGGCAAACCCCTATGAAGCACCGGAGAGTATGGTCTCGGATGAGATCAAAATGCCGAAGAAGCGTCACCTGACGATTGCGCTTCTTCTTTATGCGGCACCGATTGTGGGGATCTTAGGGGCTGCTCTTTTTATGATGAGGGCTTTTTCTGTGCTTTCTGAGGATGGAGGTGCTGATCCGTCAGATCTGGCGGATTCTATTCAAGGGGCTCTTTATGTGATGATTCCCTTTCTGATCCTTGGGCTCTTTGGTTTTGGCCTGATGCTCTCTGTTGTTCTCAGAAAGGGACAGCGGGAGAGTGGCTTCTTCTGGAAGGTTCTTCTGCTTTCTGCGTTCTATTGTTTTCTGAGCTTTCCATTTGGGCTGCTCTTCGGTGGGTCGGTGATCGCTGCTCTACTTTCGAAACGGAGGGAGTTCTTCCCTGTGTAGCTTGGAAACTAGTTTTTCAAATGATGCGATGGGTGCTCTCTTGATTCTGGGGTTGCTTCCCGCGCGTCGGGGGGTAGCGTGCCGCCATGAGCGGATGCGGAGCTTCTGGTAAGAATTACGGACCTCGGATGAAGATGGATGCGTCCCTTCATCTCGATAAGAAGCCGGACTGGATTAAGGTGCGCCTTCCGAACAATCCGGTCTTCTGGGATACGAAGTCGATGATCCAAGATCTCAGCCTCGTCACTGTCTGCGAAGAAGCCCAGTGCCCGAACCGCTGGGAGTGCTGGGGGCAGGGGACGGCGACCTTCATGATTGCAGGAGAGAAGTGCACCCGGGCTTGTGGTTTCTGCGCGGTGAAGACGGCGAAGCCGGATGCGCTTGAGGAGGATGAGCCGCAGCGGGTGGCGGAGGCGACGAAGCGGATGAGTCTGAAGCATGTGGTGATCACGGCGGTGGCTCGTGATGATCTGGATGACGGCGGTGCGCAGCATTTTCAGGAGACGATCAAAGCAGTCCGCAAGACGAATCCGGGGATTATCATCGAGGTGCTTGTTCCTGATTTTAATGACAAGGACTGGGCGCTTGATCTGGTGATGAAAGCGCGGCCGCATATTTTTAATCACAACCTAGAGACAGTGGAGCGATTGACTCCGCTCGTCCGGAGTCGGGCGAAGTATGAGCGTTCGCTCGCGGTTCTGAAGAAGGCCAAGGAGTTAGCTGGAGGAAAGGTAGCGACGAAGTCCGGCATCATGCTGGGGCTGGGTGAGCGGCCTGAGGAGATTGAGCAGGCGATGGATGACCTCCGCGCGTCTGATGTGACCGTTCTCACTCTGGGTCAGTATCTCCGTCCCACGGCAGCGCACCTTCCGGTGGTGGACTATGTGACACCTGAGAAATTTGCAGAGTGGAAAGAGATCGCGCTCGCGAAAGGCTTCCGTCATGTGGCATCCGGTCCTTTGGTTCGTAGCTCTTATCATGCGGCAGATTTTAAGCCGGAGGAGGATGTTCTTGAGGCGATCGAGTCTGATTTGGCTGCGATGGTCTAAATCAAAAAAGACACCTTTCGGAAAAAGAGGCTTTTTTGATTGGATGCGTTGCCTTAGGCTGCCGCTTCATTGGATCGTGATGATCCATTTTGGAGATGAGTCATTTAATACCAACCCACCTTTGGGATTTAACTTTCGAGAGAGAGGTCGCACGAGATTCTAGATCTACCCGAGTGACGCTGGCTCTCGGCCGTCCAGACGGCACGTGCTACCACCATTCCTTTTGTCTCTTTCCACACGAGGGGGGGTATCGGGTGAGGAACGAAAAGTATCTCGCTCGGATCTTGAAGACTCTCTTCTGGCTGAAGGGTGGATCACGGGTTCATCTCCATGCGGACAAGGATCTTGTGAGCTTTCTCTCCTCTGTTTATGCGCCTACGGGAGCGCGTCACTTCGATGCTAAGTTCATGGGGGAGAAATTGTGCGGAGAGGCGCTGACGTTTACGCATCATGCTTCGCTTGATTCACTGCCTGCACCTGTCTCGGAGGTCAGTTCTTTAGGGCGGAATCTCAAAGGCTGTCGCATCGGCTTCGATCTTGGTGGTTCGGACCGTAAGACGGCGGCGGTGATCGATGGTGAGGTCGTCTTTTCTGAAGAAGTTCCTTGGGATCCTTACTTTGAGTCTGACCCGAATTACCATCTTGAAGGGATTCGTCACTCGCTTAAGCGGGCAGCAGAGCATCTGCCAAGGGTGGATGCGATCGGCGGTTCGGCTGCGGGAAACTACCTAAATAATGTCGTTCGGGTGGCGTCTCTTTTTCGAGGGGTTACTGATTCCGAGCGCTATGAAAATGAGGTGCGCCCAATGTTTCTTAAGTTGAAGGAAGAGTGGGGAGGGGTTCCTTTTGAGGTCATTAATGATGGCGATGTCACCGCTCTCGCAGCGGCGATGAACTTCAATATCCACTCGGTGCTGGGTATTGCGATGGGGACCTCGATGGCGGCGGGTTACTGTGATCCACAGGGGCGATTGACGGCGGGGATTAACGAACTCGCCTTCGCTCCAGTGGATGATTATTCGGAAGCTGCGATCGATGAGTGGTCGGGCGATCGTGGCTGCGGGGTGCAGTATTTCTCCCAGCAAGCGGTGGCGAGGCATGCCAAAGATCTCGGGCTCGATTATGGGGAGATGGCTTTTCCTGAGCAGCTCATCGAGGTTCAGAAGTTGATGGAAATGGGCGATGAAAAAGCGGCGACTATTTTTTCCAATATCGGAAGTGATCTAGGTCACTCGATCAGGCATTACGCGCGCTATTATGAGATCGAAAATCTCCTCGTTCTTGGGCGAGTGACCTCTGGTGACGGTGGGCAGCTGATTCTCGATACAGCGACCAAGACGATGGCTGATAATTATCCTGAGCTTCATGAAAAGATCTCCTTTGTCACTCCAGATGAGACGATGAAGCGTCACGGTCAGGCGATCGCAGCGGCTTCGCTGCCGGGCTAAGCCAAGATCTCGCGAATGTGCGGGGTGTAGAGCTCCGGCTCCAGAAGGAAGGAGTCGTGGCCTTTGGCCGAGTGCACCGTGATGTGGATTGTGGAGACGTCTGCGGCTTCGAGATGCTCTACGGTCTCGGCTTGTTCTTCTGGGTAGAAGCAAAAGTCGGAGTCGATAGAGAAGACGAGGAACTTGTGTCCGGCGTCTTTGCACTTCGAGAGGAGTTCTTTAGGAGATTCTGCGCCGCCTTCGGTGACGGCATTGTAGCGGGACCACATGTCGATGATGCGGAGGTAAGTGTTCGCATCAAAGCGCTCGGTGAACTTTTTCCCCTGATGGAGCATGTAGCTCTGGAAGGTGTCACGAACTTGGAACCAGGAGAGCATTTCCTCTTCCTCGACGACTTTCTGGCGCGCGCGCTTCTCGAAGGTGTCGAGGTGGACGAATGT
>JALZWA010000009.1 GCA_023299815.1 Akkermansiaceae bacterium | reverse complement strand
GGATCCCGGCATGGACGAGCATCTGATCATGGTTTCCTCTGAGGAAGATGTAATTTTCTTGCTTAGAAAGATTCGAGAGCAGTTCGAGGGTTCCTGCAACATCTGGCCCTTTGTCTACGTAGTCACCAAGGAAGACGACGGTGTCTTCATCACTGAAATCATGAGCTGAGAGGAGGGCTTGGAGTGCCAGCAAGTTCCCGTGAATATCTCCGATGGCGAATACAGGCATTCCTTGGATTGTAGTAGATTAAGGGTTAGCGCTCGATCAAGAATGTTTTGTTTCGGATAGCTCGAAGTCCTCTAGCATCATTTTCAACTCTTGGAGCGCAGAGTCGCTGTCTGTCCAGAAATCGAAGATCTCTCCTTCCCAGTTGTAAAGAGTCGATCTGTGTTTGGGGCAGTAGATGTAAGAACTCCATTCAAACGATGTCGAGAGGCTGAAAAGGGCGACTCCTATTTCTGATTCAGCAGGGGAGAGGTGGTGTCCCGGTGCGTCGATCAAGTTTCTCCTCTCGCTTTGAGCGGCTCTTATTCCCTCCATCGTGATTATTTGGCTCAATTCGTAGGGTGACCAATCGCTCATGTGGATCAAAGACTCTCCATGAGGAATGATGTTTGCGTAATAGCGGCGAGCGAAGGCATCCAATTTACAATGGGTGGAGGGTGAGTGGAATTGGAGGTAATGCTCTGCCTGTGATCCCTGCCGGTAGGGATCTTCCGGGAGCGAATGATTACTGAGCCAGTCGGAGACTTCTTTGTTGGTAGTGCAGTGCATGAAAAAATCGTCTGGGGAGTTTCGTCTTAAGTGGAGAGGTTAGCAATCTTCCCGTTCTTGCTATTACTGATCAAGTCGGTGAGAACATCTCTGATGTCATTTGCCGATCTCGGACTCTCTTCTTATCTTACTGAAGCCACTGCAGCTTTCGGCTTTTCTGAGCCCACTCCGATTCAGGCGGGGGTGATCCCTGAGGTGCTTGCTGGAAAAGACGTCCTAGGCATTGCGAAGACGGGTTCTGGTAAGACGGCGAGCTACGTGCTGCCGATTCTTGAGAAGGTGACCTCAGCCAAGCATCGTGAGCCGGAGGTGCTGGTGCTGGTGCCGACGCGGGAGCTGGCGGATCAGGTGCGGCAGGTTTTTGAGCAATTTCTCCCTGCGCTTCCGGAGAGGCTTTGCTGTTTGGCCGTTTTTGGAGGAGTGGCGATCAATCCTCAGATGCAGGAGGTGGGGAAGGCTGATATCATTGTGGCCACTCCGGGGCGGCTTCTGGATCTCGTTAGCAAGAATGCGGTGACCCTTTCTGCGGTGAAGACGCTGGTGCTGGATGAGGCGGATAAGATGCTCAATCTTGGCTTTAAGAAGGAGGTGGATGCCTTGTTCGCGCTGCTTCCGGTGCGCCGACAGAATCTCCTTTTCTCAGCGACGTTGAGCCCAGCTCTGACAAGCATTCAACAGGTGGTTCTCCATGAGCCCACGATGATTGAGATCGATTCAGATGAGGCAGAAGAGGTGCTGATCAATGAAGTTGCTTATGCGGTGACTGAGGTGCGCAAGGGCCCGCTGCTGCGCTATTTGATAAAAAAAGAGGAGCTGAAGCAGGTCCTCGTCTTCACTTCCTCCGCGGTAAAGGCGGATGCAGTGGTTAATAAGCTCACTAAGAATGGGATCAACTCGGCCTCGATTCACTCAAAAATGAGCCAGACGGTTCGCCGCGAGGTGCTGGAGGAGTTTAAAGAAGGGAAGATTCGCGTGCTGGTCGCGACCGATCTGCTCGCTCGCGGAGTCGATATCGATTCGCTGCCTTGCGTCATCAATTACGAACTCCCGCGCTCACCGAAGGACTACGTCCACCGGATTGGCCGGACCGGGCGGGCAGGGGAGAGCGGTGACGCCATTTCCCTAGTGAATCCGGATGAGGAGCATCATTTTAGAGTGATCCAGAAGAAGATGGGCCAGCGCCTCCCGCTGACCGAGAGCGCGGACTTAAATTTGCACGGCTACTAGAGATGAAAACCCTCCTCCTCGTCATCGCGCTGCTGCTGGTCTCCTGTGAGTGCCAGCGCGCGATCGCATGGAGGGTCCCTTCCGAGTCTGAATGGACGGCGCTTTCCTTCGGTGGAGAGGGTGCAGCGGAATGGAGCGAGGGCCAGTTGCGCCTCGATCTTGGAGTTGAATTGAATGGATCTCGCTTCGGGGGAGAGCTTCCCAAGCTGCCCTATGAGCTTGAGCTCAAGGCGCGTCGTCTGAGTGGTTCCGACTTCTTCTGCGGGCTTACTTTTCCCGTAAGATCACCTGAGGAATGTCTCACCCTCATTCTCGGCGGATGGGGCGGGGGGACCGTGGGGCTCTCTTCCATTGATGGAAAAGATGCCTCGGAGAACGATTCCACCTTTTACCGGAACTTCGAGAATCAGCAGTGGTATGCGATCCAGCTCCGCGTCCTGAAAGAACGTATCGAGGTCAGGCTTGATGGCGAGCTCGTCATCACGCAGCCGACCGCTGGAAAGACCCTCGGACTGCGGCCCGGAATGATCCATCTCTGTGCGCCACTGGGGCTCGCCGCGTGGCAGACAGAGGCTGAATTCAAGGGGCTTCGGTGGCGTTCAATTACTGATTAGGACTTGTCATTTTTTAAGATCGAGGATAAGGCCTCTCGGAGCAACTTCTGACGTCAGTAAGGAGTGGGTTTTATTAACCCGCTCTTTTTGGTCTCAGGAACTAATTTTCTAAGAAATGACTACGGATATCGTCGCCCTCATCGAGTTTTACGAAAAGGAAAAGTCCATCGAGCGCGAGCGCGTCGTCGAGGCCCTTCAGTATGCCTTTTGTTCAGCCTATCGTAAGATGGTTCCAGGAGCAGATGCCATCAACACCCTGATCGCCGAAATTAACGAAAAAAAGGGTGATACTCGCATCTTTGCTTCCCTTGAAGTCGTGGCAGATGACGACTACGTTGATAAGTTCAACGAAGTCCCACAGTCACTCGCATCTAAGAAGAAGCCCGGCATCCAGCTTGGTGAGCGCATCGAACTCGATGTTACCCCGCCGAACTTCGGCCGCATCGCTGTCCAGACTGCCAAGCAGACCATGATGCAGCGTCTCCGCCAGGCTGAAAAAGAGAAAATTTATGACGAGTTCAAGGACCGTGCCGGCGACATCGTCAGCGGTTCTGTGCGTCGTTTCGAGAAAAGTGACGTCATGGTCGACCTCGGCAAGTTCGAGGCACGCATGCCGTCCAGTGAGCGTGTTTCTACTGAGGACTACAATGTCGGTGATCGCATCCGCTGCTACGTCGTCTCCGTCGATAACGAAGGCCGTGGACCAGAGATCATCCTCTCCCGTAGCCACCCCAACTTTGTGCGCCGCCTTTTTGAATCTGAAGTCGCTGAGATTTCTGACCGCACCGTCGAGCTTCGTGCCGTTGCGCGTGAAGCGGGCTACCGCACAAAGGTCGCCGTCTTTAGTCACGATGACAAAGTCGACGGCGTCGGCGCTTGCGTCGGTCTCCGTGGAGCCCGCGTGAAGAACATCGTCCGTGAGCTTAATAACGAAAAGGTGGACATCATTCGCTGGACCGAAGACGTCGAGGAATTCGTCACCGAAGCTCTCAAGCCAGCTCAAGTCCGCAGCCTCAGCCTCGATAAAGAGGGAGGAGTGGTCAATGTCACCGTCGATGAAGAAGATCTCAGCAAGGCCATCGGACGTCGTGGTCAGAATGCCCGCCTTACCTCCAAGCTTGTTGGTTGGGATGTGCAGGTGAAAAAAGACGAGAGCCAGCACGAGCAGTTCGAGGCTCGCGTGGAAGACGCGGCTTTCCATCTCGGTGCTGCACTGGGACTCGACGCTGAACTCTCCGACCGTCTCTTCCGAGCTGGTGGTGTCTCCGCTGAAATGGTGACCCAAATGCCTGCCGAATACATCGCCTCAGCTCTCGAGATCGAAGCGGCTGCTGCTGAAGACGTCCTCTCAAAAGCGCAAGCAATCCTCTCCGGCGATGCCCCCGTAGCCGAAGAAGCGCCTGCTGCCGAAGAAGCCCCCGAGTCTTCAGATGAAGACAAAGCCGAGGACTAATTCCTCGTTTCCCAAGACCTATTTCCCCGCTCCATTTTAAGAAAGCATCCGCATGGCTGATTCAGACAAAGAACCTAAGGTAAAAAAAGAGACCCTCGATCTCCTCAGTGATTCCGGTAAGAAGCCTTCTCGCCGCGAGCGCCAGCGTGAAGTGGCTGCTAAGGTCAAGACTGTCGACGATCACAAGAAGGAAGCTCTCGACTTGGGGATTGATGAGGATGCTCCTAAGAAGAAATCAGCCGTCCGCAAGACTGAGAAGTCTGGCAAGGCCCTTCCTTCCATTTCCAATAAATCGGAGCAAAAAGAGGATCCTGATTTCATCAAAGCTTCTAAAGAAGCCGCCGAACCTACTCCTGAGGCAGCTGCGGAAGATGAGACCAGCAGTATCGATGGCAATGTCATCAGTATTAAGCCGCCGATCATCATCAGTGATCTTGCGGAAAAGATGGGACTGAAAGGCTTCGAGCTCATGAAGGACCTCATCGGTCTTGAAATCTTCGCTGCCCCTAATCAGGCCGTCGAGCCTGACATCGCCGAGAAAATTTGTGAGATCCACGGCTTCGTCTTTGAGCGCGAGAAGCGCGAAAAGGGAGGCGGCGTCCATAAGGAAGCAGAAGTCATCTCTGAGCCAGAACCTGAGGTCGAGAGCCCTGAGGAGCAAATGGCCTACCGTGCCCCCATCATCACCTTCATGGGACACGTCGATCACGGCAAAACATCCCTTCTCGATTACATTCGTGAGAGCCGTGTCGCATCCGGCGAAGCAGGTGGAATCACCCAGCACGTCGCAGCTTACAGCGTTCCCGTCGGCGAGCGCAGCATCACTTTCATCGACACTCCCGGTCACGCCATTTTCAGCAAAATGCGCGAGCGTGGGGCAGATGTCACTGACATCATCGTCATCATCGTCGCTGCTGACGATGGCATCATGCCGCAGACCAAGGAAGCGATTCAACACGCCAAGAAAGCGGGCAAGACGATCATCGTCGCAATCAATAAGTGCGACCTCCCTGGTGCGGATGCGATGCGCGTCATGACCCAGCTCATGGAGTTCGAACTCGTTCCCTCAGAAATGGGCGGTGACATCGAATGTGTCCAAGTTTCCGCGAAGACAGGAGAGGGTGTCGATAAGCTGCTCGAACTCATGGCTCTCCAAGCAGAGGTTCTCGAACTTCGTGCCAACCCTAAGGCGAACGTCCGGGCTTCGGTCATCGAGGCCAGCGTCAAGCAGGGCAAGGGAGTCACTGCTACCGTCATCATTGAAAACGGGACCCTCAAGACCGGGCAGTCCTTCATCTGTGGCCCCTTCTCCGGTAAGGTGAAGCTCCTCAATGACGACCATGGTAAGACGATCAAGTCCGCTGGGCCTTCCGTTCCTGTCGAGATCCTCGGCTTCGCAGAACTGCCCAATGTCGGCGATGTGCTCGTCGGGATGGACAATGAGCGTGCCGCTAAAAAACTTTCCGACGAGCGCCAGACCGAGCAGCGTCAGAATCGTCTCGTGCAGCCTAAGAAGAGCCGTCTCGAAGACATGATGCAAGCCGTCAAGGGCGGTGGCAAAGCCCAGCTGAAGCTCATCCTTCGCTCTGATGTCCAAGGCACCGCCGAGGCCATCAAGGACGCCATCATGGACATCGATTCTGAGAAGGTGGAGGCGAACTTCCTCATCGCAGGAGCCGGTGCTATCACCGAGTCCGACATTCTCATGGCGAGCTCCGCCGATGCCATCGTGCTCGGCTTTGGAGTGAAGGTAGAAGGCAAGGCCGTGAAGGCTGCCAAAGCCGAAGGCGTGCAGATCAAACTCTACTCCATCGTCTACGAACTCATCGATCAGGTCACCGAGTCCATGCTCGGTCTCCTCGTTCCTGAGGTGCGTGAGACCATCATCGGTAAGGCCCTCGTTCAGAAGGTCTTCAAGGTCAACAAAGGCCGTGCTGCTGGTTGTATCATCAAGGATGGCAAAGTCTCCCGCAAAGCGCACGCCCGTGTTGTTCGCGGCAAGCAGCCAGTCTTCGATGGCAAGATGTCCACTCTCCGTCGTCACGCCGATGAGGTTGACGAGGTCAAGAGCGGCATCGAGTGCGGTATCCGCCTTGGCTCGTTCGACGACTACGAGGAAGGCGACATTATCGAGTGCTACACCCTTGATAAGCAGCCGGTCACTCTTTAATTGCTATGGCAAAACGGATGAACCGAGTCAACGAACTCATGCGCCGAGAAGTCAGCGCCGTGATTCAGTGTGACTTTGAATGGAAGGGGAGCCTTGTGACGGTTACCGAGGTCGATATCACCCAAGACCTCAAGGAGGGAAAAGTCTTCATCAGCGTCCTCGCTGGAAATGCCAAAGAAGTGGTGGGTCGCCTGAATAAGAATCACGGTGTCATCCAGAAGACCGTCGCCAAGCGCGTGGTGCTCAAAAACACTCCCGTCCTTAACTTCCGCGTCGATAAATCGGCCGCGCGGGGCGTAGACGTCGTCAATCTTCTCGATGAAGTTGAGAAGCTCCCTACCGCGCCACCTGCGGAGGAAGACGAGTAGACGAGTAGGGGTGAAGGTGCCGTGAAGTTTGCGTAGCTGGTTTTTAGCGCTCTAGATTTTAAGCTAGAGAGATGCTTGTAGCACGTATCAGTGATAGATGGACTCGGAATATTGGCCTAAGGAGAAATTGTCAGGTGATTCATGTAGAGAATATGACGATCACCCGTGAGGTGTGCGTGCTTTAGGAGGTAGGCCCAGTCGAGTGTCAGCTGGATTTTTTTCGATCTTCCGTTAGTGATCACCTGAAGTGATTTCCATCTGCTCCAGCCTAGGGGGACATGGAGGGTCAGTTTTTTGACGTTCTTGGTTTTGAGGGCAACTTTAGCGGTGTGGATTTTACCGGTCACGATCGCACGTTCTATCCCTTGGGGGTTGATGTCAGGGAGGGGCGATTTTGTTTCTCGTATTTCGATCCAACGCCGCCGGAAATCGCTCTTCCTGAGCGCTATTAAATTCACCTCGGCAATGCGTTCCCTGGAGTAGTGCCGAGCCCATTGCATGACGCGGGGATATTCCTCGAAGAAGGCTTCATGTTTCCGGCCTGTATATTCCACGTAGATGGCGTCCACATGATGCTTAGCGAGCTTTGGCATGCTCTCGCGGATGAGCTTCGGCGCAGCCCCATCTTCACTGCCATCGATAATGTAGAGCGGAGTTTTCTGATAGTTGGTGAGAAACTGATCACGCCAAGTCACTCCGATGATGGGAATGACACCGCTGAGCCGGTCCGAGAGGACTCCTCCCATTTCCCATGCCGCATGTCCGCCTTGTGAATGACCTTGGAGGAGGATTCTAGAGGAGTCGATGGGGAGGGTTCTTGAGGCGTGAGCAATGGCGCCATGAACAGAATAGATCTCTTCTTCCATATATTTCAGCCCAAAATCTCGGTCGTAGATATACTCAGGGCTGATCATAATGTATCCGTGAGTGTCTGCAGTCTTGCCCCAATAAAGTCTCATGACATCGGCTTTTGTATTCATCCCGTGCATGGTGAAAATTGCGGGAGCTGGGGTAGATGGATCGAAGTCAGGAGGGAAGGAGACGTAGTAATGAAATTTTCTTTTACTCTTGGGATGCTCAAATTCGATCCGGTGCCACCCCTGCAAAAGGCTGGGATCTACGGTGACGGGAGCGTGTCGGATGATACTCGCAAGGAGTTCTCTCGGCAGAGTAGATGCGGCAAGACGATCTGAGAGGTCGGCGTTGGCATCCGGCTGGTCGTTGGTGAAATAAATGCCGATGTCTTTTGCTAGAATGACTGCTTCTTTAATCTGGGTGTTCGAGAGATCGAGTTCTTGAATCGGCTCAGCCCAGCGATGGGTGAGCTGGTGGATGGTCGATCGATCGAGAAGGGGCGATTTTTCTTTATTGAGAAGCTTGCTCAAGCGCCTGTTCGCGGCATCGGGGAGATCGGTATCAGGAAGGTGCTGCTCCAGCCATGATTCACCGGTCTCTACCTCTGCAGATAATTCCAATATTGCTTTTTTCCTCTTTGCTTGAGCATCGGGAAGAGGGGTGTTTTCGAGAGTCTTTAGTCTGTTAAGGAGGCTCTTTGCTTTCTTGTAAGATTTACGGTTTGTTAAGATCTCGGTTGAGGTGAAAATTTCTTCATTATATGCGGTAAGAAGACTGAGTAACTCGGCTTTTACCTCTGGTTTTTTTTGATCAAGTCGGGTGAGGAGATTGAGGCCTTGAGAGTAGAGCCCCGCCTGTTTGTAAAAACGTGCAGCCCGAAGTGAGGTTGCAGGATCGGAGTCTCGGATGGTTCTTCTCACCATTTGATGTGCAAGATCGGGGCGGACGAAGCTGAGTTCAAAATCGTATTCAATCCCTTCCCAGCGAATCACTTGAGGAGTCACTAGGGTGATGGCGGCCCGGAAATGAAGTTGTCCAAGTTTAGGATCCAAGAGGGAGACTTCCGCGACACCAGACTCGTCGATCTCACCGGTCGAGAAATTTTTGATAACAAGAAAAACAGAGCCCTTTTTTGGGGCTTTTACGATTTCCTCGTTAAAGCGGAAGGTGACTGGTTTCTCTTGTGGTTTCGCGGCGGTCTGGGAGAGGATGCTTGCTGGTGTGAGATAGGTTTTCGTCTGCTCAGTGGTCACGCGGGTGACTGAATCGTGGACTCCGATGCTGCCGGTGAAATCTAGTCCAGCATGAGTGGTCACCTGCTGGTCGACTTGGCTAAGGAGCGGTAAGCTCGAAGCGAAGAGGGTGGCTAAGATCGATGGGAATGAAGTTTGACGAGGCATCGTTAGGCATATGGTGACATATGCAAGATATCTGGTAAAGAGAGCCTCTTTGGCTGAGGCGTCAGGGAGGACTAATTATTAGGCCTTGCGACGCTTCCGCACTGCTGCTGAAAATGCTTCTAGGACTTCCTCGGTGGTCTGCCAGTTGATGCAGGCATCGGTGACGGATTGGCCGTAGGTCATGTCATCGCTGATTTTCTGGTTTCCCTCGATGAGGTTCGATTCGATCATGACGGAGGCGATGTCCTTGGCACCATTCGCCATTTGCTCGCAGAGATCTGCGGCGACGCTGGGCTGGTTGCGGAAATCTTTGTTCGAGTTGCCGTGTGAGCAGTCGATCATGAGCTGCTCGGGCAGTTCCTTTTCACGAAGCGCTGCGGTGGCGGCTTCGATTTTTTCGCGGGAGTAGTTCGGGCCATCTTTTCCTCCACGGAGGATGAGGTGGCAGGATTTGTTTCCGCTGGTGGTGACAATGGCGGAGACGCCTTGCTTGGTGACGGAGAGAAAATTGTGCGGGTTGTTCGACGCGCCGATCGCATCAAGCGCGATTTGGATCGATCCGCCGGTTCCATTCTTAAAGCCGACAGGCATGGAGAGGCCGGAAGCGAGCTCGCGGTGGATCTGTGACTCGGTGGTGCGTGCGCCGATCGCTCCCCAAGCGATGAGGTCTGCGACGTATTGCGGGGAGATGGTGTCGAGGAATTCGGTTCCTGCAGAGATGCCCATTTCTGCAAGTTGGAGGAGGAGTTCGCGGGCGATGCGGAGGCCGCGGTTGATGTCGAACGAGTTGTCGAGATGCGGGTCGTTGATGAGGCCCTTCCAGCCGACGGTGGTGCGGGGTTTTTCAAAGTAGACCCGCATGATGATGTGGAGGTCATCTTTGTGCTTCTCGATGGCAGTCTGGAGGAGCTGGCCGTATTCGAGCGCAGCGGAAGGGTCGTGAATCGAGCAGGGGCCTACGACGACGAGGAGGCGGTCGTCTTTTCCAGAAAGGATGTCCTCGGCCTGTTGACGTGAGCTTTCGACAAGGCTGGCGGCCTTTTCAGTCATCGGGAGATAGTAGGAAAGAACCGCAGGGGAGATGAGCGGAGAGATTTCGGCAATGCGGAGGTCGTCAGTATTGGTGGTGGCCACGGGAGGAGGCTGCCTTGTCTCATCAGAGTTTTCAAGAGTGGAGGTTTGTCAGATCCGAAATAAGAGTTCATTCTGAGGCATGTCGAAAACAGATCGGAGGGCGAAGATGCCCAAGCGGAGTGATTTCACCGGTGGAGTCGTGTCAAATGTGGCCTGTTCCTTCGTGGGATCGAGCGGTGAGAAGGAAGTCGATGATAGGATCATGGCGCTGGCAAACGAGCTGGTTTCAGGTGATCGCGCCTGTCTTTTGGGAGAGATGATGATGACGGCAGTGCGCATGGCACGGGGGAATACCGAGATGGATGATTTTAAGTTGGCTAACCGGACTCTTCGCGAGCTGCGGGAGTCGAATGAGGTGTTTCACCCGTATCGTAATTTTCGCAAAGTGGCGCTCTTTGGCTCGGCACGGACGAAGCCTGAAGAGGCGGAGTATCAGACGGCGGTGGAGTTTTCCCGCAAGATGAAGGATCTCGGATTCATGACGATCACGGGCGCAGGTCCAGGAATCATGGCGGCAGGAAATGAGGGCGCGACACGCGACTTCAGCTTTGGGCTCAACATCACGTTGCCTTTCGAAGCCTCGGCGAATGAATTTATCAAAGGCGACCCGAAGTTGATCGACTACGACTTTTTCTTCACTCGTAAGTTGGCCTTTGTGAAGGAAGCCGCCGCTGGCGTGGGTATGCCCGGTGGGGTGGGCACGATGGATGAGGTTTTCGAGGCGCTCACCCTCATCCAGACTGGAAAGGCGACGGTCTACCCCATCATCTGTCTGGATTCAAAAGGCGGCACTTACTGGAAAGCGTGGAATCAGTTTATCACGGAGCACCTTTTCCGCTTAGAGTTGATTTCAGCAACCGATTTTCACCTCTTCACTGTGACTGATGATGTCGATGAGGCGATTGCGGAGATCGTGCAGTTTTATAAGAATTTTCACTCCTATCGCTATGTCGGTGATTTGCTGGTGATACGTCTCTGCGAGGAGTTGACCGATGCCGCGGTGGCCAAGTTGACCGAGGATTTTGCAGACATTATCAAGGTGGGCAAAGTAGAGAAATGTGAAGCACTGCAGGAAGAAGATAATGAACCCGAATTGGCCGAGCTCTTTCGCCTGAAGCTTAGTCATAAGCGGAGGGACTTTGGTCGTCTGCGTCAGTTCATCAATGCGGTCAACGATTCGGAGGTCGTGAGCTGATGGCAAAGGAACGAGTGGATAGCTTGATGGTCGCACGGGGTCTTTGTGATTCCCGTGAGCAGGCTAAGCGCCTCATCATGGCGGGCGAAGTCTTCACCGAGTCAGATCGGGTGGCGAAGCCGAGCCAGAAGATGGAGGCAGATGTCGTGTTGAGAGTGAGAGATCGTCCGAAATATGTCGGGCGCGGTGGGTTCAAGATCGAGGGCGCTTTGAAAGAGTTCGGGATCGATCCCACCGGCTGGGTTTGTGCCGATCTCGGTGCATCTACGGGTGGCTTCACTGATTGCCTCTTGCAACATGGCGCAGCCAAAGTGCACGCGATTGATGTAGGGACCAATCAGCTCGTGTGGAAGCTGCGCAGCGATGAGCGCGTCATTTCTAAAGAGAGATTCAATGCGCGGAATCTTGTGGTGGAAGACATTGGCGAGCGCGTGAGCCTCGTAGTGATGGACCTTTCCTTCATCTCGTTGACCAAGGTGCTTCCCTCTGCTTTTGGGATTTTGGAAGAGGGTGGCTCGGTGATTTCTCTGATCAAGCCGCAGTTTGAACTCAGCAAAGGAGAGGTCGGAAAGGGAGGCATCGTGAGGGATGAATCAGGTCATCAAAAAGCGGTCGATAAGATCAAGACCTTCATCACTGAAGAGCTGGGCCGCGAATGGTGTGGCCTGATGACTTCTCCGATTACCGGAACGGATGGGAACGTGGAGTTCTTGGCTTGGATGAAGTGAAGCTCGATTGGGACTCGGATAAGACAGGCCAGGGGTTCTTTCCCTCAGTCAGCGCCCTAACCGAGCAGCATTTTCCCTAGAGGTGGCTTTTGATCTGATTAAGAAAGGCCTGCCACTTGTAGCCGGGCTTGCCATTGGTCATGAGGAATTTGGGGCAATTTTTATGCCCGAGATCGCGGCCGTCCGAGTAGCGGATCATGCGCCAGTGCTGGTGCGGGACGACACGGCTGATGGGAATGCCGTGCTTGCGCATGAGGGCGGCGGTGAGACGAGCTGTGCGGTCGAGCGTCGCGGTGCGGGAGTTGCCGCGGTTCTCGCACATTTCGATGCCGATGGACTTGCGGTTGCCGAGGCCCTCGTAGTCGGCGTGCTGGCCTTGCTCGTTGGTGGGCAGGCTTTGGTAGACCGAGTGGTCATCTACGGTGAAGTGCCAGGTGATGTAGCCGAGTGAGTTCTTAGATCCCTTAAGCGCGCCGCGCTGAAGCATGCGTGCGTGCGCACGAGCGTCACCGCTGCTGTGGTAGTTCTGCGTGGAATGAATGGTGATGTAATCCGGCGACATGTAGCGGGTGCGATGTCTGCCGTAGGAGCCTTGGTTAATGTAGGCTTTGGTGATGTAGGGGGCATTCTTGAGAGTGCCGGTGCCGCTAGTGCTACTAGTTCCGCCAGAGCCGCTTCCGCAGGAAAGGAGGCCGATGACGCCGGCAGTGATGATCGTGAGTAAGAGGGGGAGTCTCATGGCTATTCAACATTCTGCACCTGCTCGCGGATCTTTTCTAGTTCTGTTTTTCCGACGACGACAAATTGGGCGATTCCAGCGTCATTCGCCTTAGAGCCGATGGTGTTGAATTCGCGGTTAATTTCTTGGCAGAGGAAGTCGAGTGAGCGGCCCATGGGCTCTGTGAGTTCGAGGGATTCACGGAATCGTTTGAAGTGCGAGGCGAGGCGGGTTGTTTCTTCAGAAATGTCACAGCGCTCGGAGAAGAGGGTGATTTCCTTAAGGAGGCGCTCGTCATTGAGATCAATTTCGATCTCGGCTTCCCGCAGGCGGTTGTGGAGATTTTCGCGCTGGCGGGTGACGACTTGAGGGGCCTTTTCACTGATTTGAGCAGTGGTTTCTTCGAGGAGGTTGAGTCGTTCTAGGAAGTCGGTCTTGAGGTCTGATCCTTCGTTGGTCCGCATTTCTACGAGACGCTCTAGGGCGGCCTCTAGGGCGGGTTGGATGGCCTCGGCTGCTTGAGATGGCTCAATGCCAGAATCTTTGAAAAGGAAGACGCCGGGAGCGCGAAGGAAGTCGTGTGAGTCTGCCTGAATGGAACGGCCAAGGAGGGTGGAGAGCTCGCTGAAGGCGGCTTCGAGCGCTTGCGCGCGTGCGGGATCGATCGAGAGTGAGTCGGCTGCTGCAGAGGCGGCTTCTAGGCTGACGGAGACATTGACACGGCCACGAGAGACCTTGGTGAGGATGGTCTTGCGAAGAGCGGGTTCTATTTCAGAGAGCTCGCGAGGGAGGTTGAAGACGATGTCGGCCTGCTTGCGATTGACCGAGGCGATCTCGACGCGGGCGATGAGGTGCTCGGTGGCGTGCTCGGCACGGCCGAAGCCAGTCATGGATTGCATGGCGGAAGCTTAGGTGAGTGAGAGGTAGGAGGCGAGCTTACTTGCGATCACGTTCTTCTGAGGGGCTGTCCTCATCGAGCGGGTCGTGGTCAGGATCTTCCTCAGGGTTCTGATGCTCACCGGGGTAGTCGAGATAGTCATCATCATCGTCGTGATCTTCGTCAAACTCATCGTCGAGTCCTTGGTGGTAGTTTTCTTCCTCGAAGTCTTCCTCTTCGCCTTCGGTATCTGCCAGAGAAGGGTCAGCGAGGAGTCTCTTGAGGTGTTCTTTTTCCTCTAATTCTTCCTCGCGCTTCTTCTTGCGCTCGTAGAAGTAGGAGAGCCAGATGCAGATCTCGTAGAGAAGATACATGGGGCCTGCGAGGAGGAGAAGGGTGGGGATGTCTGGCGTGGGTGTGATGATGGCGGCGATGACCACGATGGCGAGCACGGCGTAGGAGCGGGTGCTATTCATCACCGTGAAGCTGAGAATGCCGAGGTGCACGAGGGTCATCACGACGACGGGAAGCTCAAAGGCGAGGCCGAAGATGAGGACGAAGGTGGTGGCGAAGGAAATGTAGTAGCCGATGCGCCAGTCATTATCGATACCGATGCTCTGGCCCCAGTCGTAGAAGAAGGTGAGGACCTTGGGGAGGACGAAGAAGTAGGAGAAAAAGACGCCTCCTAGGAAAAGGCCGAAGCCGATGGCGAGAGCGGGCCAGAGGGCGCGCCGCTCTTCCTCCTTAAGCCCGGGAAGGATGAATTGAAGCAGGAAGTAGAGAAGAAAGGGGAAGGAGATGACGATGCCAGCGAAGAAGGCGAGTTTCATGGTGAGCATGAAGGTCTCGGTGGGTTTGAGAGAACTCATCATGCGCAGATTTCCCTGAGCATTGAGGTTTGAGGCGGGCTCGGAGACGAGGAGCTTGGCGGTGAGTTCTCGCGCGTCCTTCTTTCCATCAGGGATGCTCTCGATGAAGGGAGTTCGTTCTTCCTCGGGCAGTTCCTGGGCGGCGCGGTAGATGATCGCAGCTTGGGTGAGGGTGAAAATGGAGGCGTTCTCCTCCGACTGCCAGAATTTGTCAGCGAGATCGGGGGAGAGTTGTTCAAGTTTGGGGGCGACTTCTGAGAGCGCGAGCGCCCTTTCCCAGTCGTCGAGGCTGATCGTTTTATCATCAGGAAGACGCTCTTCGTGCTTCTCGACCCAGACCTCATTGATGGGGCGCTGAATCACCTCCATGAGCTGCTCTTTATACATGAAGCAGATGAGGGTGGAGATCAGGAGGGTGACGACGATCTTAGTGATGACGACGCGTAGATCCTCCAGATGGTCGAAAAAGGGCTTTTCGGCATCAGGATTCGCTTTGTCCCGGAGCTGGAACATTTTCTTGAGAATAAACATGCGACGGGCTTTTGAATACGTGAGATTTCGCCAAGGACAATGGCAAAGATCGGCGGCTCTCATGAAGAGCAGCTTCGGAGGCCGGCAAATTACTCAGGATAAGGTGGGTCGACTGCGATAAAGCGCTTCCCAATCTGAAGCACGCCGGGGAGCGATTTCTTGTTTTCGGGAGAGAATTCCGAGCGGGTCATGCGGAGGAGAATAGGATCTCGTTTATGAGAAGCGATGACTTGAGGCTGATCGGAGGAAATTTGGCCGTCGGTGGAGAAGAAGTAGACCTTTTCTTGAGGCTGCACGGGAATGAGTAGGGTGACCTCGCGGGCATCTGGGGTGCCTTTGAGAGTCAGCTCAAGCTTGGCGTCGGGCTGAGGGATTTCGGTTTTCGCCTTCTTGATGAGTTGGGGGCCGTTTTCAAGGTCTCGAGGAAAGGTGATGCTGACGTTTTGAAATCCTGGGTGGCAGGTCTGGGCACAGGCCATCCACTGGGCTTCGGCACTGAGGGTGATCTTTCCTTCAGGGAGGACGGCGGGAGGGGTGATGGTGACAAGGAGGGTGACATCTCGCTCGTAGCCGTGGCAGGGATGGCCGACCATGAGGCAGTGCTCGGGGGCGGGCCACTGGATTTCGCTTGCTTGGAAGCCCTCGGGGAGTTTCCAGGTGAGGGAGGTGGGGACGCCTACGATTCCGGGGTTTTTCCAGTAGGAATGAAAATGCTCGTGATGGTGGAGATGGAGCCCCACGGTGAAGGGCTTGGCGGGGGTGATTTTGCCAACTTCCGAGACCAGTTTGAGGTCGAGGCCTTTTGTTTCCTCCGCGATTGAGGTGGCTGAGGTGAAGAGGCAGAACAGGGCGCAGAGGCCGTGGCTGAGAGGATTCATCGCTTAGCGGGGGATGACGAGGGTCGTGCCATTCACGATGTTTGTTCCGCGCATGCCATTGGCTTTTTGGATCTTGGAGACCGTGGTGCCATATTTGCGCGAGAGGCTGTAGAGGGTGTCACTCTTTTTGACCACGTGTCTCACGGTCTTCGGCTTTACCTTGATTGGCTTAGGCTTCGGTTTGACGACCGGCTTGGGCTTAGGCTTGTAGACGGGCTTAGGCTTAGCGACAGGCTTGGGCTTCGGCTTGTAGACAGGCTTGGGCTCCGGTTTGTAGACAGGCTTGGGCTCCGGTTTGTAGACAGGCTTGGGCTCCGGTTTGTAGACAGATTTGGGCTTGGCTGCTGGCTTAGGCTTCGCGACAGGCTTTGGTGTAGCCTTCTTTTTTATGGGCGCAGGATTGGTGGTCTTTCGCTTGGTGCCTCGCTTGGGTGGATTGTCCGCCCACTCCTCGACGTAGTTTCCATCTTCATCAAAGGGGCCGACGTCTGGATTGTATCCTGAACCGGAACTTGATCCACCACTGCTCCCTGAGCAACTCATGAAGGCTACAGGAGCCCATGAGCAGATGAGGAGGAGGGGGAGGAGACGCTTCATGGGAAAGGGACTATGCCACAGCTTTTGAGAATCTCAAAGCTTAGTTAGGAGAAGTTAATGGTTGATTTTAAGATTTTCCATTGCGCCCACGTCTGAGGGAAGATACCCAGCCTGCGTGGCGGGTCAATCCGACACACTCTCTGGGAAGCTCGTTGCACGGGCAGGAAATAGATGGGGAATCCGGTGAAGCTGCTGCAAGGCGGTCATTCCGGAGCGGTCCCGCCACTGTAAGTCACTCGTAAGAGGGATGAGCCAGATCGCCAGCCTAGAGATCACGAAAACAGGAACTCTGCGGATTTCAGAGGTCTTATTTCAAAAGAACGAATGTTAAAAAATAAAGCAGCCCAACTCGGGCTCGTGTTGGCTGGATCATCCCTCGGGATGGCTCAGGATGAATTGCCTCCTCTGTCTGTGACCGCGACGCGCTTTGCCGCTCCGGTGAATGAGACCACTTCCGCGGTGACGGTCTTCTCGCTAGAGGAGCTAGAGCGCATGCAGGAAACTCGGCTGACTGATGCGCTCGCGCTCGCTCCGGGTGTGCAAGGCCTCTCGACGGCGGGGCTTACTGGAAATTTGGGCACGGTGATTGTTCGGGGGCTGCGCACAAGTTATGTGCAGACGGTGGTCGATGGCGTGCGCATCACGGATTCGACTAATGGGTTGAACAACTTTCTCGGTGCTGGTCATTTAGGAAATATCACGAGTCTGGAGATTCTTCGAGGCCCTCAGAGCGTGCTCTACGGGTCGGGAGCAGCGGGCGGAGTGATCGGCTACGATACTCAGGTGGGCGAGGGGGATCCTAGTTTTGAGGTTCTCGGTGAGGCTGGGAGCTACGGCACTTATCGTACTTCGCTGAGTGCGCAGGGGAAGGTGGGTGATCTTGCTTATTCCTTAGAGGCTGGATTTTTCCGCACGGATAATGATACCTTTGAACAACTGACTAGGCATGACTATGAGCAGTATTTTGAGACGCTGGCTCTGGAGTGGTCTGTTCGGGAAGACTTGCGAATTAAACTCAGCTATCGTGGAAGTCAGAATGAACTCAATACGACGCAGGATTTCGGTTTTGGGCCGTCTGATGCTCAAATTGAAACAGATTTGAACCTGATCGCGCTGAATGCCATCTATGATGTTCGGCCTGACTGGACGACGCGTCTCACTGTGGGCTATTATGATGAAAGCTACGATGCCGACTTTGGTGGTTTTCCCGTGGTGACTGATTACGAGCGCTTCACGCTGAATTGGAATAATCGGGTGAACTTACGGGATGATCTTGAACTCATCGCTGGCTTGGAGTATTCCGATAGTAGTTACCAAAGTTCAGCTGGTCGCGATCTAGATTACGACACGCTGGGAGTCTATTCCAAGGCGAGCTGGCATGCCACGGACGCGCTTTTGGTTGATGGGGGAGTGCGCTATGAAGATCACAATGTTTTCGGTGGCGACACTGCTTGGGATCTGGGGGCGGCTTACTCCTTTGAGGGGACTGGGACTCGGGTGAAAGCTCGTTTTTCCGAAGCTTTCCGCACGCCTAGGTTGATTGATTCCGAGGCCTTTAATTCGGGCTTTGGTGCGCAGCAGCGTGCCAATCCTGATTTAGAGACGGAAGAGATTTTGGGCTTTGAGCTTGGGGTGGAGCAGGACTTTGGTGGTCATCTTTTAGAGGTCACTTTTTTCCAGCAAGAGCTTCAGGATGCCATCGCGCGTGGTCCTACTACGACGGTGGGGGGTGTGGCGAGTTACGAGAGCATCAACTTGCCCGGGATCTCTCGGGTGAGTGGTTTCGAGATGGGATTGAGCGGGACGCTTGGCCAAGATGAACTCCGCTATCGCATTGCTTGGACCGAGCAAACTAAGGAGGAGTCGCTTGATGTGCCGGATCGCCAGATCGATGCTGATCTCAGTTATGTGACTGCGAACTGGTCTGCTGGGGTCGGGGTTTCTTATGTCGATGGTGCCTCTTATGGGCTTGCAAATTCAGTCGGTGATAGGGGCGTGATTCGTGTTTACGGTTCTTACCAAGTGACCGAGGCGCTCAGTCTTTATGGCCGAGTGGAGAATCTCTTGGACAAGGACTATCTGGTCTCAGACGACGGCTTCTTGCCGATCGAAGGTCAGGGGAGAAGCTTCATGATCGGAGCGCGCCTTGAGTGGTAGAGCGACTAGGATTTAGATAAACAAAAGCCACCCTGTTCTGAATGGAACTGGGTGGCTTTTTTTGTGACTAGTCGTGGCGACTAGGGCCGAGTCTCGCGGACTTCGGTGCCGATCCCGGTGGCAGTGAAGATCTCCAGTAGGAGGGTGTGGGCTTCACGGCCATCGATGAAGTGGACTTTTTCCACTCCGGCAGCGAGGGCGTCGAGAGCGGAGGAGACCTTTGGGATCATTCCTCCGGAAATGGTGCCGTCTTCCATAAGATCGTTCGCCTCTGAGCGAGTGACAGAGTGGATGAGGGTGTCGGGATCAGTGTGATCTCTCATGAGACCCGGGACGTCAGAGAGGTAGACGAGCTTCGCGGGCTTGAGCGCGCAGGCGAGGGCTGCGGCGGCGAGGTCGGCGTTGATGTTGAGAGTGTCCTCGGTTTCATTGTGTTTCCCGAGAGGAGAGACGACAGGAACTCCACCGGAGTTGAGTGTCTCGATAATTTTATCGATTTCACAAGAGGTCGCTTTTCCGACGCAGCCGATATCGGCGGGTTCTCCGTTGTCATCTTTTCCCATCAGTTGGTCTGCTGAAAAGACGGAGGTGCCGTGGACAGAGGTGGCCTTGGCTCCGAACTCAGTGAGAGTTTCCACGAGTCCTTGATTGATCTCGCCGTGGAGGGTTGCTTCGACAATCTCGATCGCTTCGGGCGTGGTGACGCGGTAGCCGCCGATGAATTTTGCCTCGAGGCCAGCTTCTTCCATTGCGGCCGAGATCGCCTTGCCGCCACCGTGGACGATGACGGGCTTGATGCCTGCGACTTCAAGAAAAACGATGTCACGCATGACCTCGCGGACGAGCTCTGGATTGTCCATGGCGGAGCCGCCCATCTTGATGAGGAAGGTCTTTCCGCGGAAGCGCTGAAGATAGGGAAGCGCTTCGGTCAGGACGTTGGCTTTTTCGTTAGGAGTCATGTTTTACCAAGCTTTGATGATGTCGTGAATGAGCTGCGGACCTCGGTAGACGAAGCCGGTGTAGAGCTGTATTAGCTTGGCTCCGGCATCGCGCTTTGCAAGGGCGTCTTCCGCAGTGAAAATGCCACCGGCTCCGATGATCGGGACGGCTTCGCCGAGGCCGGCGTGGAAAGCTGCGATGATTTCCGTAGAATGCTGGGTGAGGGGCGCGCCGGAGAGGCCGCCTGCTTCCTTGGCATTGGGGTGACCTTTTACTGCGTCACGCGAGATCGTGGTGTTGGTGGCGATGAGGAAGTCGAGTCCACCATCACGGAAGACGCGGGAAAGTCCGGAGATCTGTTCTTGGTCCAGATCAGGAGCGACCTTGAGGGCGAAGGGGACGTAGCGACCGGTCTCCTGGTGGAGCTTGGTCTGGAGATTCTTGAGAACTTCCAAAAGTCGTCCGGCGGCGTCTTCTGACTGGAGGTCGCGCAGGCCTGGGGTGTTAGGGGAGGAAAAATTTGCCGTGATGTAGTCCGCCCAGGGGTAGGATTTTTCAAAGGCGATGGCGTAGTCGTCATTCGCTTGCTCGTTTGGGGTGACCTTATTCTTGCCGATGTTGATGCCGATGATTCCTTTAAAAGAAGTCGAGCTACGCGCATTGGCGAGTCCCTGATCGATACCGGGGTTGTTGAAGCCCATTCGGTTAATGAGTGCTTGGTGCTCGGGGAGGCGGAAGAGGCGGGGTGATTCATTTCCATCCTGCGGCTTCGGCGTCAGCGTGCCGACTTCTACGTGGCCAAAGCCCATCGTTCCGAGTGCATCGATGGTGTTTGCTTCCTTATCAAGCCCAGCAGCGAGCCCGACAGGGTTAGGAAAAGTGAGCCCTGCAAAAGTGACTGGCTTTTTTTCAGGTGGAGAAGTGAGTGCCCCGAGAATTCCGAGATTCTCTGAAGCGCGCAGCCCCTTCATCGAAAGGTGATGCGCCCGCTCGGCATCGATACGAAAGAGAACGGCACGTGCGGCGGGGTAGAGAAGATTGAGCACGAGGAAGATGTGACGAAAGATGGGCACTTAGGCAAGTGCGGGGATGAATGAGAGTTTCTAGAAAATATGCTGGCGACGAAAAGAGGGGAACTTCAGCTTGATGGCAACGAAGCTTCTCTGACATGAAATTTTTCCTCACGACCGCTGCTGCTGCCTCTCTCGTCTTGCCGACTTTCGCCGAAAAGGTCTTTCCGGGGGCGGACGAAAATTCCCCGTCGCGCGCGCATTACTTCTCGTGGATCAATAACACGAACGAAGGACCCGCCTTGGGACAGACCGAGGCGAATCTCGCCTTTTTCCAATGGCTCCATGATGAGTATGGCATGAGGCTCGATATTTATGCCTTTGATGCCGGAGCGGTGGACGCGCCGAGATACTATGGCTCACCGGATACTCGTAAATTCAAAGAGCAGTTCCCTCAGGGGTTTTCACCTTTTGCGAAGCAAGCCGAGGGCTTTGGGGGCCGGCTCGGAGTGTGGCTCGGGCCGGATGGCTTCGGGAATACCGAGAAGGAGAAGCAAGCGCGCATCGATTTTCTCGTTTCACTGTGTCGTGATCATAAAGTGGAGTTGTTTAAAATGGATGCCGTCTGCGGACAGCTGCGCGATGAAAAGCAACCTGCGCTGATCGAGCTCCTGACCGAGTGTCGCAAGCACAGCCCGGATCTGATCATGCTGAATCATCGGCTCAACCTGGGACCGGCGGAACCGCATGCGACCACCTTCCTCTGGCAAGGTGCTGAGACTTATATCGATGTTCACATGGTGAATCGGAAGCCTGCGACTCATAATCGAGCCCAGGCGCTGAGCCGTGGCCTGCCCCCGGAACTCAAGCGTCTCGCGGAAGATCACGGTGTGTGCCTTTCCTCCTGCTTGGACTTTTGGGAAGATGACCTCATTTTACAGGCCTTTAATCGCTCCATGATTCTCGCGCCTCAGCTTTATGGAAGTCCGTGGTTTTTGCGGGACGATGAGTATCCCAAGCTCGCGAGAATTTTTAATCTGCACCGTCGTTACCGTGACATTCTCGTGAAAGGAATGGTTCTTCCTGAGGTAGAATATGGTCCTCATGCGGTTTCGCGGGGGGATGAAACGACGCGGCTCATCACGCTGCGGAACCTCACTTGGGAGCCCGTCATTTATGAAGTCGCGCTTGATGAAAGCATTGGCCTCAGCGCGAGCGGGGGTCGTGAGTTGCGCCTCTTCCATCCTTATGAAGAGATCCTCGGAAAAAATCTCGGAGCGCAGGAAAAAGTCGCCATCACAGTCTACCCTTTCCGCTCAGCCCTTCTTCTCGCCACGACCAAGGAGTGCGAAGAACCCTCCTTAGCGAGTGGCCCTTATCGTGTCGTAAAGAATGTCGAGGGTGAGGAGCCGATCATCGAGAAGCTCGAGGTCCTGCCTCTCACAAAGCCGTGGCACCGGAAGCTTGCTGACCTTTCTCAAACCGAACTCCCTAGCGACTGGCAGGGGCTTTACGAAGCGACCTGCTTCGCCGCCGATAACAACGCCCTAGAGCTCCGTAGCCTGGAGCGCTCGGGGGCGACAAAGATTCCCGCCGTTCAAAAAGCACGCAAATCCTTCCTCGATCAGTCCTTGATGAAAAGCCGCGCGCTCTGGGATGACTTCATGTTTGATGGAGATCAAGCGACGGTGTTCGACGCCTATGCCAATAAGGACCTCCGCATCGCGAGCGGCTGCGTGCGCGTCGACTTTGGCGAGGCGGTCTCCTTTGATAAAGTGGTCATTCACACTCAAGCCAATGACCAATCCCTGATCAGGAATAAATTATATGGAGCGCAGTTCAGCGCGGATCTCGTGAACTGGGTTCCTGCAGAAGAAGTCATTCAGCATGGATCGATTCTCCATCTTTACCCCAAGGAAGGACAGTGGCGCTATTTTCGCATGCGCAACACCCCCGAGCGCATCAGCGAGATCGAGGCATGGAAGGGCGAGGAAATGTTGTCCCGTGAGTCATGGAGAGGGAGCAATCTCTTTGCCCACCCCGAGGCCGTTCCTGCTGTCACTTCGTGGTCGGCCAAAGTCAGCCTCGATGAGCTGACGCCGACTTCCTTCCTCTGTGTCGCAGTGGATGGTGAGCATGGTGTGGAAGGCTGCTATGCCGCTCTGCGAGTCGATGGAAAGCTGATCGGATCCGCCAATCGCGCAGCTTCCTACCCAGCCAATGCTTGGGAATATCCCGTCAGATCACCCAAGACGGGCTACAGCTATTTCTTCCCCGTGGACGCATCCTATCTTGGCAAAGAGATCGAAGTCGTGCTCCTCGGGATGAAGGGCGGAGGGCAAGATCTCAAGCCCTCCGTGTGGCTGACGGCCCGTGACTTCCCCTTGCGCGCGGTGAAGTAGGAGGAGGGGGGCTGTCTTCGATTCGCTTTTTGGCGTCGCTGGAGATTGTGCCTTTTGGGGCTTCTTCAGCGACGCATTATGGTCGAGGGATTGGAGTTGGAGAACTGAGCTTAGGGGTCGAAGGTAGCCGAGATTTGTAATCTTGGTTCGTGCGG
>JALZWA010000008.1 GCA_023299815.1 Akkermansiaceae bacterium | reverse complement strand
GCGGCTTCACGGGCGGTTTCATTTTCAAAATCAAGACCTAAGAGGGCCCGGCCGACGCGCTCACCAGAGTAGGTGTAGTTAAAATAGCAGAGGCTGGCTCAACAGAAACAGGCTGCGGCTGGACAGGAGCGACTTCAGAAGCAACCTCGAAAGGTGTCGGCGCAGCAGCTGGCTCAACAGAAACAGGCTGCGGCTGGACAGGAGCGACTTCAGAAGCAACCTCGAAAGGTGTCGGCGCAGCAGCTACCAGCGAAGGAACGTAATCAGGAACCGGCTCTGGGCTGATCTCCGTCGCGACCGAAGCTTGAGTAGGCGAAGCTTGCGGAGTCACCACAGACGCCGGCCTTTCCTCCACCGGTTCATTACGAGTAAATGGACTCTGAGCCACTAATTCCGGAGGCTTCGGCATGATCGGCTCGTCAGTTGGTCTTACTGGAGGGAGACTCTCAACGCTTGCCTTATGCTTCGGATCAGGATTGATCGAAAAAGGAGATGAAATCGGCGTCCGAGCCTGAACAACCTCGGGAACAGGTTGAGCCACCGAGGCGACTTCTGGCTCAACAATGGCTGCCGCTTCCGTCACAGGCGCTGTTTGAACGACTTGTTCGAGCACAGCCTCAGCTTGAGGTTTCACGCTGATGGCAGGCACCAGACGTTGCACCATAAATTTTCGTGGCAGCACTGGACGACTCACCGGATTGGGAGGATATGCCACCTTCTTTTCGACAACTTTCGCGACCTCAACCTGCTGGGTCGGTTGCGCAAAATCGTCATCATCATGCAGTTCGCTCAGTTCGTCCAACGAGAGAGCTGAGCCCATTCCTGAAGTAGGATGAGTTTTAAACTGAGAAGGATCTGCTCCACTGACCAGCTCAACCTTCTCCGCGACTTCCTCACGAGCTTCAGTGACTGGGGCAGCCGCTTCGACCTTCTTCTCTGGCTCAGTTGCCGCCTGAGTGAGGGTTGGTCGATACTGCACCATAGGAACTGAACGAGGAGCAAGTTCAACTTCTTCAACATGAACGCCCTCCTCCAGAGGAGCAATCTCGTCATCAGAATCAACTTCCTCAACTGGGCTCACAGTTTCCCGGGCTTGCGTGATCACGGGCGTCACAACTTTCGCGGCCTCTTCGATCACCGGAGGCACCACTTCAGCTTTCGACTGAAAAACAACCGGTTCATCTCGCCGATCCCAAGCCTCACGCGCTTCCCGCAGAAGTCCACGAGGATAGAGAGTCTCAGCATCTAAATCAATTCGCTCAATCACCTTCCCCGCCTCGTCTCCGGCACGGATCGTAATAAGAGCCTTCGCTTCTTCGGTGGTGAGTGAGTCCAGTCGAACGATCACATCTTCCAATCGATCACGAAGTCCAAGAGGAAGACGAGGAGCGAATGCAGAGTCCCAAACGTCATCATTGACTGAGAGAATCACACTCACCCGTGGAGCCGCTTCCCAGAGTGACGTCAGGCAACTCGCCGCCCTCAAGGCAGCATCAGAATCGCTCGAGAGCCCCTCGACTTCATCCAGCACAAGAACAACTGGCTCAACCAAAGTGATTAAGTTTAAAAATGAACCCAGTCCCTCCAAAAATCCCGCACCTGAATGAAAACGACTGCGCTCACCAAAGACCGAGTTCATGAGATCTCCTGCCCGAGAAACATCACTCGGCGGACGAATGCTGAAGTTGAAAAACAGATCGGTCCAGTATCCCACATCTCGGCCAGACGTCCCACTTGCTTTACAAAGCACAGCAGAAAGACGGGGCCCAAGGACTGCAAATTGCTCACGACTCCACTGAGCAATTGCCGCGCCCTCGTGATGAAAATCAAAAGCCTCGGTGGGGCGCTCGCGCAAACTAGCCAATGCTCCCTCTCGGTCTTGGCAAGGAACCTCACCAGAATAAACCATGGGCACCAAACCCTGAGAAAAGAGCTTCCGAGTGTGCAAGTCCAGACGAGTCAATCCCCCACCCGCTGGCAAAACCTCAGTCATCTGGGTTAAAATTTCCTCCAGAATGAACTCTCCCTCGACGCGGCGACCATCAGCAAGATGGATTGGAACAAAAAGAGCCTGCGCTTGGCGGGACTGGCGTAACCGAGAAAGAAGCATCGTCTTTCCATAACCAGCACGCGGAGCACGAAGAGAAATAAGCTGCCCCTCTCCCGAATCTAAAAGATCGGTAAGTTCTTTAAACTGCTTCTGATGAACAGCTTCAACAAGGGGGCCGCGCGGAGCGCCAAAAGACTCGAAAGTAGAACCGAAAGGATTGGGCATTTTTAAAAACTGGGGGGTTTCGCCCCCCTTCTAAAGCCCCCCAGCAGATAAAACAAGACCAGAGCGAGGAGATTCTTACTGACCCGTGACATCATTGAAGAAATCATCGAAATTTGGCACATCGGCCGCTCCCCCCGCAGCAGGGACCAATTGAATTCCCGTGACCTGCTTAAAATTGTCCTTTGGCTGAGCAACTGTGCCTCCAAGAGTCACCCTCACGAGAGCATAGCCCTCATTCACAATATTCTGAAAACCGGGGAGATTCCTTAATTCAGGATCACCTTTGATGAGCCCAAGTGATATAGAGAGATCTAACTGGCCGCGAAGCTCACCTTTCGCACCGACAACCACACTTCCAGACACTTTGAAATTATCATTTGCAGCCTTAAATTTTTCAATTCCTGCCGCCTGAGGAGTCCATCGATAAACTCCCTCAATATTGGAATCAAAGAAAAAGGCACCTTTTCCAGCATCATCAAAAAGGAGCTCGATATCCGAGAGGAAGGCAAAGCTCTCAAGATTCATAAAATTCCCACTGAAAGGGATGATGATGTTCTTCAAATTGGGATCTCCTACCTTAAAGTTCACCACTCCCATTTCAAATTTTCGGATCATACCCGGGAAAAATCGGCCAACGGACTGACCCATGAGCGACTCAGCAGGAAAACCGTCAGTCTCAATATCCAATTGCACATCAGCACCCAACTTAAGAGGGATTTTCCCAGACAAGGATATTACCGAATTTGTCGTCTGGCTGTCCGTAGTGGGACTTTGTAACCGCAAGGAAACAAGATTCACCTCATCAGCAGAAACCATCATTAAAGCATTTTCAATAGAGAATCGATCCCAGCCCTTCAGCGCGAGCATACCGCCACCTACAGTGACACGATAACCCTCGCCATTAATATGCCGGAGGCTTGTTTCAGCTCGGAAAATTCCTAGAACCTTATCACCACCAAACTCCACATTCAAGGCATCACAATAATAGCGCTGAAAATTGAGAGGCTCTTCACTTTTTGAAGCGCTTGAAGCTTTCGCCGCTTCAACCGGTGCTGCGATAAGTAAAGTTCCCGATGAACCGCCAATTTGCTGCCCACCCAATTTGGCTCCCAGAAAACTAGTGATTTTTGCATCTCCCCGAAGAAGACGAAAGTCAGCGCTTCGCAGATACCGTGAGTTATCCCATTGGAAATGAGCGCGATCCACCCCTATCCCAGCAGGCGCCATTTTCACGCCTGAGAGCTTGGTTTCTGCTCCTGTCCACTCGCTAATTTTCTCTTCCAGCTTTTTCGTGTGAGAACCGCTGTTTTTAGCAGCGATCATAAACACTCCTGCCATCAGCAATAGAAGAAAACTACCAACGAGGATAGATGCCTTGATAACGAGAGACTTCTTTTCCTTTTCCGGGACGTCTTTCGCGCTCTGTTCCGAGCGACGCTTACGCTTACGGACGCGTCGAGCAACGGTTCCGTCATCTCGCGTAACGACCTCTCCTGCTTCTTCTTTCTTACGTTCCCCATCACGGAGAGTCTTCATAATATCGTCCAACGAATAGTTCGCGGAGTCTTGCTGACTACTCGGTTGATCAGAGGGCGGGCCTGGGGGTGGGCCTGGGGGTGGAGGCGGAATTTGACTCATTAACGATTGCGGTAAGATTTACCAGAAGGATCTTGAAGCTCAACTTGAACCATAATGATCAAGTTCGTCTTCACTGTCGAAATCCCCTCAGAGCGGAAGTAGCGACCAATTAAAGGAAGGTCCTTCAGGACAGGCGTCCCGTCATCTAGTTTCTCAACAGTTTCACGAACTTGGCCACCGATCACGATCGTGCTGCCGTCTAAAACAGTCACCGTCGTGTTCGCCTCGATACTTCTGATCAGCGGCTTGAGAATCGCATTAGGGGTAATTTCGCCAATATCAGAAGTGGTGGTAAAGGTATCCACACCCGCATTTCCGAGTCCGGCTAAGTTGACCGCAACCGAGGTATTTGAACCCGTAATTGGACTTCCAAAGTTTACAAATCCCAGAAAATCTCGGACCCGTGGACGAATGGAGACCTCGATGTAGCGGCGGTCCGCACTCACCGTGGGCAACACCTCAAGAATCACTCCCAATTCAGTTTCAAGAAAACTTGTCGGTGTCGCTGGAGTCACCGCAGTAACACCACCACTGCCAGCGCTCTCAC
>JALZWA010000007.1 GCA_023299815.1 Akkermansiaceae bacterium | reverse complement strand
CGGGAGTTCGAGGGAGTGGCTCTCGTGGCAGACGAGGTTATCGCTGACGCGGAAGTCGTTCTCGGCGAGCCAGCCTAGGAGGGCGTCGAAGAGGCCGGGGATGCCGGTGGGGGTGCCGAGGTTCTTTTTGAGAAGCTCGGTGGACATGCCGGTGTGATCGGGGTGGGTCTTGTGGTAGTCTTTTACGATCTTGGCGCAGCCTTTTGAGAGGTCTTTCCAGAAGGTGGCGAGGGTGAAGTGCTTGCCGCCGATGGGGATGACGGTGTTGGCTTTGGTGAGCTTTTTGAGGGCGCTCTTTATTTCCGATGGGGAGAAGGGGAGGGCTTGGGAAAGGGTCGCGATGGGGAGGAAATGATCGCGCTCGAGGTGGCTGCGGAGGATGAGGCTGAGGTCATCAGGAGCTGAGGCGCGCTCGATGAGGAGGGTCTGACGGTTGTCATCGCGGAAGTGGCGGCGAGACGGATGGGGGTCGAGGACGAGGGCGCCGCCGAGGGTGGCCTCTCCGGAGACTTCGCGCAGGACGAGGTGCTCGCCGACGAGGGTGTGGACGGGTTGATCGAAGCGGAGCTGGGCGAGGGCGCTTGCTCCGGGCTGGATAGTGGCTTTTTCTTCAGCCATGAGGAGGCGGCCCTGTGAGCGACCGGAGCCGTGGTGGACGTAGATTTTTTGGCCGTTTTTAAGCGGGCGGAGGGTGCCTTTTTGTCCGGGGATGGGGCGGGCTGCGCGGGAGATTTGGACGTCGATCTCGGTGGAGGCTTCGCCAGGGGTTCCGCCTACGAGGAGGTGGCCGCGGGAGATGCCTTTTTTACCTTTTGAGGAAAGAGGAAGGTCGGGGAGGTTGAGGGCGGTGCGCATGCCGGGTTTGGCTTCGCCGAGTGATGAGGAGTGGCTCTGGATGGAGCGGATATTTGTGCTGAGGCCTGAGGGGTAGCTGGTGAGTGAGTCGCCGGTGTTGACGGAGCCGCCAGTGAGGGTTCCGGTGACTACGGTGCCGACGCCCTTTGGCGAGAAGGCGCGGTCGACGGCGAGGCGTGGCTGGCCGAAGTCGCGGGGCTGGGGAGTGTCCCAAAGGATTTTTGTGAGGGTCGCTTTGAGCTCATCCATGCCGAGGCCGGTGGGGGCGGAGACGGGGCAGATGGGGGCGTTCTCAAGGGCGGTTCCCTTGAGGTCATCGGTGAGCATTTCTTTGACGAAGTCGATATCCTCGCAGAGATCGGCCTTGGTGAGGGCGATGACGAAATTGGTGATGCCGAGGTAGGAGAGGATCTGAAGGTGCTCCTCGGACTGTGGCATCCAGGAGTCATCCGCGGCGACGATGAAGATGCCGAGATCGATCGCTCCAACTCCGGCGACCATGTTGTTGATGAAGTCGGCGTGACCCGGAACGTCTACGACACCTAGCTCGAAGGTGTCATTTCCCGCAGGGGTAGGCAGGGAGAAGTGGGCGAAGCCAAGCTCGATGGTGACGCCGCGCTCTTTTTCCTCAGGGAGACGGTCCGGGTTGGTGCCGGTGAGGGTCTGGACGAGGGTGGACTTGCCGTGGTCGATATGACCTGCGGTGCCGATGATGTAGTGGCGGGGCATTTGGTAAGAAAATTCTAATTGCTAAATCTTGAAACTCTAAACTTAAGACGAGGACTTATGAAACAACCTTTGCAATGCGCGCCTTTTCAAAATCGTAGGGGGTCATTTCGAGACGGACCTTTTTACCGGGGGAAAGATCGGGATTTTCGGAGGCGAGTGCCTTGGAGGGGTGGGCGATGACTTCCTTTCCATTTGGAAGGCGGACGCGGAAGGCGCGGTCGCTCAGGACGGTGAGGATTTCGCCGGTGGTGGTGATCGGTTCGGTGGGCACGGGGGGAGGGTGGCGAGAGTTGGGGGAGATGTGAAGTCGGGAGAAAAGTTTTCAGGCTGGATTGAGGGGGAATGGGTGGAGGTTTATTGGAGTTCGGATAAAAGCCCGGATGTCTGAGGGTCTTATAATGATCTTGGCCAACTCCTCACCAAGACCTATCCTGGCACCCCCGTGGAAAAGGACACCTACACTTATGACACCGTGCAGCGTCTCGCCACGCACACGCGTCCCAGCGGGAAAAAGGCGACCTACAGCTATGACAGCCGTGACCGCCTCACCGGCGTCACCTGGTCCGGCTCCGGCCTCTACGGCAGCGGAGAAGACCAAACCTTCACCTACTTCATCGATGGTCGCCCCGCGACCCAGACCAACGGCCTCGCCACCTGCACCTACGCCTACCATCCTGATGGAGATCTAGATACCGTCACAGACACCCACAGCGGCGGCTCCTGGACCATCGGCTATGATCATGATGACGCTGGCCGTCTCACCGATCTCACCTACCCCATCAATGCCGCAGGTCATCTCGAAGAAGTCACCTACGGCTACAATGATCGCGGTCAGCTTTCTCAAGTCTTTAACCCCAGCACCAACAGCGCCCTCGCCACCTACCTCCGTCGCAAAGACGGCCTCATCTCACGGATGAGTTTTGAGGGCGGAGCAAACACCCGCACCTTCTACGATGCCGGGAAGCGCACCACCGGGCGCTACCACTACAAGCCCGGCAATGGCAACGGCTTCCTCGACCGGAACTCCTACACCTATGATAACCGCTCCCGCCGCACCTC
>JALZWA010000006.1 GCA_023299815.1 Akkermansiaceae bacterium | reverse complement strand
GAAGACGACTAATTCATCGAGGCGGTTGAGGAACTCAGGCCGGAAGTGCTTTTTGGCAACACCGTTGATCTTAGCCTTCATTCCTTCGTGATCGGCGTCATCCTCATTCATCGCTCCAAATCCAAGACTGGTCTGACGCTTGATGCTTTCTGCACCTACGTTTGAGGTGAGAATGATGATGGTGTTACGGAAGTCTATTTTCCGGCCGAAGCTATCTGTCACCATGCCCTCTTCAAGAATCTGAAGAAGGAGGTTCATGACATCCGGGTGAGCCTTTTCGATCTCATCAAAGAGAACCACTGAGTAGGGGCGACGACGCACGGCCTCAGAAAGCTGGCCACCTTCTTCATAACCAACATAACCTGGAGGCGAGCCGATGAGACGGCTGGAGCTGAACTTCTCCATGTATTCTGACATGTCGAGTTGGATCAGTGCTTCGGGATCGCCGAACATGAAGTTCGCGAGATTCCGAGCGAGATAAGTTTTACCCACACCGGTAGGCCCGAGGAAGAGGAATGAACCGATAGGACGACGCGGGTCCTTGAGATCGGCACGGGAGCGACGAAGCGCTTTGGAAATGGCGATGACAGCCTCGTCTTGACCGATGACGGTCGCGCGAAGGTCTTTCTCCATATTCAGCAACTTGGCCTTTTCCTTCTGTTCCATGCGCTGGAGCGGGACGCCGGTCCACTTAGAGACGACAGCCATGATGTCGTCCTCGACAATTTCTACGATCTTCTCCTCCGAGATCTCACGCCAGCCTTCAAGCTGGTCATCGAGCTCTTTCTTAGTGGTCTTCTCTTCATCCCGAAGAGCAGCCGCCTTTTCAAAATCTTGGTCGTTGATGGCCTCTACCTTGTCCTCATTAATGAGGGCAATACGTGCTTCGAGTTCCTTCAGCTCAGAGGGGCGAGTCATCGTGCCGATGCGCGCGCGAGCGCCAGCCTCATCGATAACATCAATGGCCTTATCAGGAAGAAAACGAGTGGTAAGATAGCGTGAAGTGAGCTTCACCGAGCTCTCCAACGCATCATCGCTGTAGTGAACCTTGTGGTGTTCTTCATACTTCCCACGGAGGCCTTGCATGATTGCAATTGCGTCATCGACCGAGGGCTCATCGACCTTCACCTGCTGGAAGCGACGCTCCAGCGCAGAATCTTTTTCGATGTGCTTGCGGAACTCATTGAGAGTGGTGGCACCAACACACTGAAGTTCCCCACGACTGAGAGCGGGCTTGATGATATTAGAAGCATCCATTGCTCCCTCTGCGGAACCCGCGCCTACGATGGTGTGGAGCTCATCGATGAAGAGAATGACATTCCCCACCTTCCGGATCTCATCCATGACTGCCTTGATGCGCTCCTCGAACTGACCACGATACTTTGTTCCAGCGACCATGAGGGCGAGGTCCAGCGTGATCACCTTCTTATCGCGCAAAATCTCAGGCACATCGCCTGCGGAAATTTCTTGAGCGAGGCCTTCCACAATCGCGGTCTTACCCACACCCGCTTCGCCCACTAGGACGGGGTTATTTTTGGTCCTACGGCAGAGAATCTGAATGACGCGCTCGATCTCGGGTCCACGTCCGATCACAGGGTCGAGTTTACCCGCTACCGCGAGCTTGGTGAGATCACGTCCGAAAGCTTTCAGCGCAGGCGTCTTGTTCTTGCCTTCGCCCTCGGAGCGTTCCTCGTCCTCGCCCTCGTCCTCGAAGTCGAAATCGTCATCGAGATCTTCCGCTGAGAAATTAGGGTCAATCTCCGCAAGAACTTCATTACGAGTGGTCTGAAGGTCAACATTAAGACGCTCCAACACACGAGCCGCCATCCCCTCTCCCTCACGCAGAAGGCCGAGTAAAATGTGCTCCGTGCCGACGTAAGAATGCGAAAGCTGCTGGGCTTCCTTATTCGCCAGAGCGAGAACTTTTTTCACCCGTGGGGTGTATGGGATATTGGAAGAAGCTTTCTGATCAGGACCAGTGCCGACTTCTTTCTCCACTTCACGACGGACAGTTTCGAGCTCAAGTCCCATGCGCTCCAAGACGCTGACAGCGACTCCCTGACCAAGCTTGATCAAGCCGAGCAGGACATGCTCCGTCCCGATGTAATTATGATTGAAACGATCAGCCTCTTTACGAGCAAGGGCAAGGACCTGTTGGGCACGAGGTGTGAAATTATTCATGGGCGTAGCAGGGTAAACTAATTTTCTAATTCTGGAATATTAATAGCAGCAGGAAGGGCAGGTTGCAACTGCTCTCGGATCATTTGTGCGCGCATGGCGTCTCTCATATCAGGCGGAAGCTTATGCCCCGCTCTCCACTGGAGGTGTGCTGGCTGGCACTCCATGAAAAGGCGATCACAAATTTCAATCAATTCACCCGGCAGGATTCCGATATCCGCCCCCAGGCGAAGCATCGAGAGATGGGTCAGAGCTTCTTTAGAATCAATGATCCGAGCGAAAGTCAGAATCCCCGTCGCTCGACCGATGCGGTCCTGAAGCATCATGGGATCGTCCTCAAGCAGCTTGGCGCGCGCTTGGGTCTCGTAGCGAGCAACGTCTCCGATCACCTTCGTCAAGCGTGCGAGGATCTGCTCTTCACTCTCGCCGAGCGTCGATTGATTAGAGATCTGGTAAAGGTTCCCCAGTGACTCCGTCCCCTCTCCGTAGAGACCGCGCACAGCGAGACCGAGCTTCCCAATCCCCTTAAGAACTTGGCCAATCTGGTCGCTCAGGACGAGACCGGGAAGGTGAAGCATCGATGACGCCCGCATTCCAGTTCCCAGATTCGTGGGACAAGCGGTGAGAAATCCCCACTCTTGATGAAAGGCGTAGTCGACTTGATCCTCGAGAAATTCGTCGACCGAGAGAGCGAGTTTATAAGCTTCGTGAAGCTGTAAGCTCGGGCGAATGGCCTGGATCCGGAGATGATCTTCCTCATTGATCATGAGGCTCAGTGTCTGCTTGCGGTTCACGACCGAGCCGCTCCCCTCGTTTCGAGCAGCTTGCTCGCGACTGATGAGGTGACGTTCTACGAGCACTTGCTTTTGCAGTGAGTCTAAGTCCGAGAGTTCGTGAGAAAAGCCCTCCCGCATTGCAGGCAGCCCCTTTAGCAAACCACTCAATTCTTCAAAGATTTCACGTCGCTGCACCTTCTTTGCCCAGCCGGGAAAAGGCGTCACCCTGAGATTCCTCGCCAGACGAACCCGACTCGTGACGACCACAGAGGTCTCAGCATCATGCCCTGTCATCCAATCTGCCGGATGCTTGAGAAGTGTCGAAAAGCGCATCATGATGAAATCTCCTCTCCGTCTTGGTCTTCTTTGGCAGCTTGCAGCTCAT
>JALZWA010000005.1 GCA_023299815.1 Akkermansiaceae bacterium | reverse complement strand
TTTCGATCTGATGTGCCAGCTCACCGCGCTTAATATGGGAGTCTCTTTTATCCCTAAACGCGCACTCACCGCATTCCCGCGCAAGAAACAGCTCCAACACATTACTCTCAAGGAAGCACCCGAAAGAACGCTCTCGGTAATTGGTCCAAAGAATACCGTTGTGCCAGAACACATCTCAGAATTCACTGAGTATATTCTTTTTTCATAGCATGAAACCTCAGAGACAAAACGTAGAGGTAAGTTTTCCGGTGTGCCTTCAGCACAGTATTTCTTGGTGGATTTGACCTAGGACTGAAGTCCTAGGCTTTGGATCGTCTTCCTTTCAGGAAGGGGGGTGATGAATATCTAAAAAGTGACCTCTAACCACTCTTCTCCCTGTTCTTCATTCGCGAAGCGGAGGGGAAGGCCGCCTTTCATGGGGTTCGCGATGCGGAGCTGGAATTGGGCCGCTTTTACACTGAGTTCGATGCGCCACTCGGTGGGTTTTCCGGGGAGGATGGTGGTGAGCTTGAGCTTGGGGAGGAGGGGCTTGGTGCGGATGTGCGGCGCGGAGTAGCGGAGCTCGACGGGCCAGTCGTAGTAGAAGGGGGCGACGCCGCGGTTCTCGATCTGGAGGATGAGGGTGGATCCATCGAGCCGGGCTTCTTTGAGGAAGAGTTCGTAGCCCATTTTTTGGACGGCCTTGATGGCGCTGGCTTTACGTTCTTCGCCGAGGGGGAATTTTTTTGAGAAGACGCCGGAGTCCATGAGCCAGCTGACGTGGGTAGCGTGGACGCACTCCATGAAGTCTTCTTGTTGGCCGGTCTTTTGGTCGGTGAAGGTGGTCTTCCAGATCTCGGGGCGGATCTCGCCGCCGATGGGGAATTTTTTCCATTTCTCTTCGAGGACGGCGGCTTTGAGGGTGGGGAGGAAGAACCAGTCTTGGTCTTTTTTTCCAGTTCCTACGGTGGCCCAGGCGAAGGAGTCATCGTGGTAGCCGAAGTTTGCTTTGCGGTTGTCGACGTATTGGTAGTGATCTTTTCCGGCAGGGTAGCGGAGGAGGATGTGGGTGGTGTGAAAGGCGGCGTCAAAGGCGTCGATGACTTCCTGCTGGACTTCGCGCGGGGCGAAGAGGTCGGTGCGGGGGTAGTTATGCCACTCGCCCCACATGCCGAGGATGCCGGCGGTGATGAAGCCGATGCGTGGGTCGCCATCGTATTTCTTACCGAGAGCGGTGATGAACTGGGTGATGGCTTTGCGCAGGCGCGGGTCGGAGTAGTCAGGAGTGTGAGCTTGTTGGTCGCCCGCTTTCCACGCGGTGATGTTGACTCCCTCTTGAATGAGGAACTTTGGGATGGAGACGTCTTTTCCGGGATACTCGAGGAAGATGCGGAAGATCGATTGCTTGCCGCGCGCTTGGCTTTCGGTGAGTTTTTTCTCCAATTTGGACCAATCGAATTGATTCCAGCCGGTCATGAGATCGCTAAGCGAAAGGTAGCGAAACTCCATGGAGTGTGGGAAGCGGTCACGGGTTGCTTCGCCATCGTAGGGGACGAGTCCTTTCAGGGGGTTGTCGGCAGGTGCAGGGGAGTATTGCAGCTCCTTAGCGCTCAGAGACTCCCAGCAGATGAGAATGATGAAGAGAAATCTCATGGGAGGCTTACTTGGAGGTGAGTGAGAAGCTTACATCTTTTTCCTTGTCGGAGCGACCCTGTCTTTTGGATGATAGAGGTCATGAAGCTGACTTTCTTCTTTGCTCTTACTTTTTCTTTCGCATCACTCAAGGCGGAAGATTGGCCTCAATTTCTGGGAGCGGATCGGAATGGCTCCTCGGCTGAGACGGGGCTTTTGAAAAGTTTTCCCAAGAGTGGTCCCGAGATTCTTTGGGAGGCTGATTTTCATAAGGGGTTCGGGGGAGCGGCGATCGTCGGTGATGAGGTGTTCATCGTGGATCGGATTGAGAAGGAGAAGGATCTCTTGATGTGTCTCGATCTCGCTACCGGAAAGGAGAAGTGGAGTTTTGAGAATCCCTCTGAGGGAGAGCCGCCTTATCCAGGGTCTCGCTCTGCGCCTACGGTGGAAGAGGATGCGGTCTATTTCATTGGGCCCTTTGGTCAGGCTTTTCGGATCAATCGGAAGACCCACAAGGCTGATTGGGTTCTCGATATGCACAAGCGCTATCCAGATGCTGAGACGCCCAAGTGGGGCTACGCGCAGTGCGCGCTTATCGTGGGTGATATTTTAATCCTGACTCCTTTTGGCAGCGAGACAGGCATTGTAGGGATCGATAAAAAGACGGGCAAGGAAGTCTGGAAGAGCGGCCCGATCGGAAACACGCATTCCTCGCCCACGCTGATGAGCTTCGGCGGGCAGGAGCAGGTGGTGCTCCTTACCAATAAGGGTGGTCTTTACAGTTATGATCCTAAGACGGGTGAAAAGTTGTGGGCTACTGCGCTCTATGAGAATCGCATTCCCATCGCGATACCGACTCAGATCGATGAGCATCGGCTTTTCGCCACCGGGGGGTATGACGGGGGTTCAAAAATGCTCTCGGTGAAAAAGGCGGGTGATGATTTCAAGGTCAAGGTTCTCTGGGAAACGAAGAAGGGAAGCCAAGTGCATCCCGCTCACTTGATTGACGGTCACCTTTATTACCTCGCGAATGAGAATAGCAATTACAAGGCAAAGGCGAAGCGCGCGAAGGGTGGGCTCGTCTGTTATGATCTCGATGGCAAGGAACTCTGGAGCACCGGGAATGATCCTTTCATGGGACGTGGCAGCTCCATTTATGCCGATGGCATGCTCATCATTCAGGATGGCGAAAATGGCGTCCTTCGTTTGGTCGATCCATCGCCCAAGGGTTATCAACTCCTCGCGGAAGCGAATGTCTTCGACTCTAATTTAGAATCGAAGAAAGACCTCATTTATTGGAGTAACCTCGCTCTCTCGCAGGGTCATCTTATCATGCGCGGTCAGGACCGCGTCATCTGCGTGAAGCTGAAGAAGTAGAGCGACTACCCTACGCTTGACCTTCCTCGATTTTGGCTAGAATGGCGGCTTTCGCCTCGGCGGCATTCTCATCCTCGGGGTGATCTTCGAGGACTTTTTCGAAGCACTTGAGCGCTTCTGGAAGTTTACCAGTCTCGGCGAGGATCATACCGCGCTCGTAGGCGGCGAGGACAAGATTCGGATCCAGCTCAGTGGCAGCGGTGAGGGCTTCGAGCGCTTCGGTCTGCTTTCCTCTGAGTCGGAGGATGCGGCCTTTTGTGTATTGCGCAAAGGGATCATCAGGGGCGAGTTCGACGGCTTTGGTCGCGGCCTCGATCGCATCATCGCCGTATTTTTCCTCCATGAGGGCGAGCGCGTAGCTGGTGTAGATCTCGGCGCGGGTTTGATCGATCTCTAGGGCGTCTTCGTAGTGCGTGATGGCGGCGCCCATTTTGCCTTGGCCAGCGGCGTCGGCCGCTTTCATGAGGAGTTCATCGATCTCGCTGAGGCCGAATTCTTTTGTCTTAGCGAGTGCCTTTTCGGCCTTCTCGGTCTCGCCCATCGCATTAAGGATGACGGCATAGAGCTGCCAAGTTTGCGCATCGTTCGGAGATTCGGTGAGGGAGTCCTCGACTGATTTAAGAGCGAGAGGAAGGTCACCAGCTTGGACGGCGTCGACCGCGGCGTTGTAGAATTCGATACTAGGTTTGGGAGTGGAATCGGCCATGAGAGAAATGTTTCAGCGAAGTTGAAGGATGGAGAGGGAGGCGGCAAGTGATTTGCGCTGCACCACACTAGGGCTCAAGGCTGAGGAGGTAGCGGAAGTAGAGCTCAGTATCGGTGAGGGGGCTGATGACGCGACGGGTTTCGATACCGGCATCGGTCTCGGTGGCACTGCTGGAGACCGGCGACCAGCTTTCCAGGTCGTGTGAGGTCTGCGCTTGATAGACGAGGTCACTTTTAAAGGTGTCCACGAGGAAATCGAAGGCGACATTCTCAGGGAGGAGCGTGAGGGCAGGTTCTATGCGGAGATTCTGGATGAGAGGATCGCTGTTCTGGGCATACTCGAGGAGATTCGAGAGACCGTCTTGATCTGGGTCAGCGCTGGTGCCTCCGATCTGAGGGTCAGCTTGTTCTGTGGCTGAAAAGTGGAGGTCGCTCCAGTGTTGGTAGCTGGAAGTGTAGCTCACGTTATCGACCCAAGCGGTGTCGGCCCCTAAGGATACTGAGAAGTCTTTCTGATAACTCCATCTCAGGTTGTGTGGGCCAGCGGGGATCTCGATGGTGTGCTGGGTCCAAGAGACTTGGCCGCTTTCGGAAAATTGTTCTTCGCCATCGAGGCTGAAGACGAGGAAGTCAAAGCCTTGTTCTGAGTCTACTTGGTAGTAGAAGGAAAAGGTTCCCGGTCCTTCAAGAGTTACCTCTAAGATGGACTCCTCGCTGTGGGGGGTGAGGCCCGCTTGTGCGGCATCAATGCCATCCCAAGTGGTGAAGATCTGGCCAGTCCAAGCAGGGCCATTTCCGCTCGCGGACCACTGGAATCCGGGGGTGTCTAGCGCTTCTTCTAGGGTTCTTGAGAAGTTACCCGGGGTGAAGGTGAGGGCATCGACCCTGCCTTGATCGCTTCCGGCAGAGATACTGAAATCTTTTTGATAGCTCCAGCTGATCCTGTGCTCGCCCGCGGGGATAATGATCGATGCTGGAGCCCAGTCTTGCTCACCCGAGATGCCACTTTGGCGGACGCCGTCGAGCGAGACGATGAGTTCATCGAAATCTTCTTCGGAAGAAACCATCCAGCGGAACTCTGCTAGTCCGGGGCCGGTGAGAGTGGTGGAGAAAGTCGCCGATTGGCTGTCAGTGATATCGGTCGAGACGACGGAGCCTCCGCCTTCTCCGGTCGTGTTATCGAAGACCCAAGTCCCGTCTCCGGAAGTCTCGTAAATGAAGGTGCTGGTATCGAGCCCGGAGGGGAGGGGGCCTGCGCCTGGAGCGAAAAAAGTGAGGCTTAAACTCGCGGTATCGCTACCATCAATATTGCTCGCCGTGATCGTGAAGTTCGTCGTTCCACCTACGGAGGTTGTTCCTGAAATGAACCCGCCATTGGAATCAAGAGCGAGTCCGGTAGGAAGGGGCGGATTGATCTGATAAGAGGTGGGTGAATTGGTAGATTCGATCTGGTAAGTGAAGGGGACTTCCGTGATGCCGGTCGCGCTCTGGCCGCTAGCGATGACAGGAGGAGTGGGGATGCGAGGTCCGATCTCGATACTGACGGAGCCATTTGTGGTCCCGATGGTATTGGTGGCGGTGACGGCTACAGAAAAGGTGCCCTCACTTGTCGGCACGCCGCTGATCAGGCCGCTTGTTTCGTTCAGCGAGAGCCCCGGGGGAAGGCCAGTCGCGGTGTAGCTTGTGGTGGCATTATTTGCTCTGAGATTGAAGCTGAAGAAGCTCTCAGCATTCCCGGTCGTCGATGCGGCATGGCTGAAGACAGGGGGATCTACGATCGGAGCCGTCGGCGCGCCGAAGAGCTCGATGGTGGCATTTGAGAGTGTGCCGGTCTGGCCACTGACGCTATCGCTGACCTTGAGCGTCCACACGCCCTGTGAGTTCTCGCCCCAGTTATGGACGGTCATCATTTTCCAGTTCGTGAAGTTTGCCCCCGCATCTGATTGTGGCACAGCGAGAAAGCTTTCGGTGCCGTTCGGTGAAGTGAGTAAGATCGTGAGGTCACCCCGATCTGGGTGGGTAATATTGGCGGTGAGGGTGACGTGCTCAACTCGCAGTGCGTCGTCCTGAGTGAGATCAAAGGTGGTGCTTGTTCCTGCCGACGAGTCGTCTGGGATGGCGGCATTCAGTGTGCCGCTCGCGAGGAGAATGCTCTGTTGCGGGGGCAGGTTGGTCCAGCCATTCGCGAGTGCTACCGCAGCAGTGGCGTCTACCATTCCCGCACCGAATTCGTGATTAAAATCGAAGCCCGCCCCATTCGTGTTCCATCCCGCATCGCTGGGACTCACCTTCACCGCGGACTGGATGAGAATCTCCTGCACATCGCGCCAGCCAAGATTCGGGTTCGCTTCCAGAATAAGAGCGCAGACTCCGGAGATGAGCGGGGTGGCGGAAGAGGTCCCGCCGAAGTCATCGGTGTAGCTTTCGTTCTGCACGAGGGTCGTGGTGGTAATGCCTTGATTACCGCCACTCGAGGGAGCCGAGATCAGCTTGGAGGCTCCTGGTTCTGAGTAGTTCGAGCGCGCGCCGGTGTCGGTCACCGCACCTGTCGCGATGGTGTAGATCGATGAGGCATAGCCATCGTAGTTCACATTGTCGTCAGAGAAACCATTTCCGGCAGCCCAGACGTGGATCGTGCCGAGGCCTCCGCGGCCGGTTTCGATAGAGCTTTTAAAAGCCGCTTTCACGAGTGGACCGGAGTCATCGAGCGTGCCTTGGCCATCGAAGGGCCCCCAGCTGTTACTCTTGATCTGGATGAGGTCGCTGCGCCAGCTCATCGCCTCTGCTTCATCCGCGTCACTCACCGAGCCTGCGATGAGTCGCAGACCGACCAAGGTTGCTTCAGGAGCGGCACCTGATCCGCCGATACCATTATTGCCCCGCGCTGCAGCGACGCCTGCACAGGAGGTTCCGTGGTCATCGCGGCTACTACTGGGGGAGGGGTCATCAGACGCGCCGTCATTCCAGTTGAAGTCGATCGCCGTATTCGTATTCGGAGCGAGATCAGGATGCGCGGTCTCCAAGCCGTCATCGACAATCCCGATGAGGACGCCATTTCCGAGATAAGTGTCCCAAGCTGATTCGAGGTTCGCATCGATCCCAGCGGTTCCGCCATTTTGGCCGGTGTTTTTTAAATGCCACTGGTAGCGGGAGTTCGAGTTGCTGTAGGTGAGGCGGGGGTCGTTTGGGATGAAGCGCTTTTTGCGAGACTTCGCGAGCAGGGGATTGGCACTCAGCACACCCGGCGTGGCGCGCACTTGAGTGAGGGCTGAAAAAGAGTCTCCGGAATCGGCGAAGTCTAGGATGAGGAAGTTCGGCGCGTAGTCTGGAGAGCTCGCGGCGAGCGCTCCAGCGGCGCCCTTGATCTGCTCGATCGAGGCTCCGGCGGCAAGCTCCACTAAGATGCGGCGGGTGGCGACGCGTCGGTTCATTTTATCCTTCTTCTCTCCCTGAGGGTAGAGCACGAGGTCGATCAGGTTCCCATTCTCTTCCGCAAGATTTTGGGCGAACTCTAAGGTCCGTGCGCTCGTCTCCTGATCTGGGATCATGATTCGGTGGGCCACCGCTCCGCTGGCGGGGTGGCACTGGAGTTCCTCGCAGGAGATCTCGTAGCGCATCTCACGGCCGCTTTCTAGGACGGTGATGACCTGTGCGGAGAGAAGGGGAGCAGCGAGGATGCTGAGAAGGGAGAGTGATCTCATAAGATTATGCGCAAAATATAGACCAAGTGAAGGGCGCGTGCAGGATAAAATTCCCGGCAAAGACAAACCTTGAACAAAGTGCCCCACGCCACTAGGATTTCGCTTTCTCTTTTTTCAAATGAACCTGCTTTCCATCGAAGAATCCAGCGCCCAGCAACTCGAACTCCTCATCGACCTCGCCGTCGAGATGAAGGCGACTCGTGGCGCGCACAAGACCCAGCCGCTTGCGGGTCAGACTTGGGCCATCATTTTCACCAAAGCCTCCACCCGGACTCGTGTCTCCTTTGAGGTCGGAATCCGTGAGCTGGGCGGGAACGTCATGTTCCTTTCGAAAAATGACATCCAGCTTGGCCGCGGCGAGCCCATCAAGGACACTGCCCGCGTCCTCGGTCGCATGGTCCACGGGGCTGTTATCCGGACCTTCGCCCAGCAGGACGTTGTCGACTTCGCCCACTTCTCCGGGATTCCTACCATCAATGCACTTACCGATGATGAGCATCCCTGCCAGATCCTCGCCGACCTTCTCACGATCCGTGAGAAATGTGGCGGCTGGAGAGGGAAGAAAATCGTCTTCATTGGCGATGGCGATAACAACATGTCGCGCTCCTGGATGTGGGCTGCGAAATACCTCGGCTTCGAGCTCGTCATCGCCGCGCCCGCCGCCTGTCTTCCTCCCGAGGATTTCATGACGCGTCTTAATGCGCCCAATGTCAGCCTCACCAGCAACCCCGCTGAAGCGGTGAAGGATGCCGATGTCATCAACACCGACGTCTGGCTCTCCATGGGCCAGGAAGGTCAGGCGGAAAAGGAAGCGCTCTTTGGCGACTACCAGGTCAATGCTGAACTCCTCTCGCACTGCGCCCCCGGACACATCGTCCTCCATTGCCTCCCCGCTTACCGCGAAAAGGAGATCACCGAGGAGATTCTCGAGCTACATGCTGACACCATTTTCCAGCAGGCTGAGAACCGCCTCCACGCGCAGAAAGCGGTCCTCGCACGGACCGATCCTTACGATTCTCTCCGCTCGTGATCGTCCGCGAAATCACCAAGGCCTGGACCTTTTTCAGAGAGCGCGGATTCCGCGAAATTCTCTTGAGTCGTGAGGCGCCTTTTCTGATTCAGTTCGGAAAATATGGCGTCTGCGGGGTCCTCTCGGTCATCGTTTTTTTCATCATCGTCTTCTTAGGTGAGTCACTTTTTCCAGAATCTTTCGGTCAGGAACTCCACGGAAATCTGCGTGCGCGAAACATCGCTCTGCTTCACCTCGCCGCTTTCCTTCCCTCGAATTTCACCGCCTATGCGTTGAATCGATGGCTGGTGTTCACTCCGGGCCGTCACTCTGCTCGAAAGGAACTGATCCTCTTCACTGCGGTCTCATTTCTAAGCTTTGCCTTGGGTGAGTTTCTTCCTTTCTGGCTCATCAAGAATGCCAATGTGCCCACCTTCGTGGTCCATCTTTCTTTTGTCCTTTCCTCTGCCTTGGTGAACTTCGGCGTTCGTAAGTTTCTAGTGTTTGAAAAGTAGTTTCGTTCTGATAAAGCTATCTTCTCATGAAGGTCGTCCTCTTGTTTATTCTTTCGGCACTCGTAGCGAGCGGGGCGAAGCCAGACGCCGTCACTCTCACCGATGTCCGCACCGCCTACCTCAAGCGCGAGGACGCGGTGACCAAGAGCATCGCAGACGCTCGCGCTCAGCTCCCTGCCGATGCCACGCCGAATGATCTCGTTGAGGTAGGAAGCGCCTTTCGGAACACCGCTCTTTTCCACCTCCGCTACCTCACTCATCTTGAGCGGACCCTCCGCATGGCTGCCATCACCGAGGCCACCCGCAAGGAGCAGCTCAGCAGCGAGCTTCTCCCCTCTGGCGAGGATCGCCGCATCGTAAAAATGTGGGAAGAACTCCAGGCCGAGCGCTTCCTCCAACTCGCTCCCCCTGCGGATCAGAAAAAGAGCCGCAGCAGAGGAAGCGATGGTGACTCGGTCGAAGCTGATCTCAACGACCGCTTCGAATCCAAATCAAATTCCATCGCTCGCAAGATCAAATCGACCCAGAGGAAACTCGATGCCGCCTACTCCAAGGATCGGCAGGATGACCGCCTCATCGACTCCCTTGATAAAGAGATCGATGTCCTCAAATCCCAGCTCGAAGAACTCAGCCTCGCTTACTTTGGGAGCCCCGGGTCCGATGGTTTTGAAAGCCCCTATGAAGTTAGTGGAGACGCCCCTGCGCAGAAGCTTCTTGCGGATGTCGTCAGGTCCCGTGACTCCCTTCTGAGTATCCTCCGTGGGCAAGCTCCACTGAGAAAAGAAGAGGGTAAAAAGTCGGGCACCATCGGCGATATCACCTTTGAGAGTGAGAGCCTCGGAGTCATTCTGGACGTCTCCGGCAGCATGACAAAATTTATCGATCCTCTTAAAAAAGACATCGAGAGCGACTTCAGCGAGCCTCACTACCGCGAGGCAAAAGGCTGCGCGCTGGCGTGGGGCCTGGAACCGATCAGTCCCAAGTCTGATGCCAGCATCCTCGCGATCGAGGATCTTCTCATCGTCCTCAAGACCGATGCCATCTTCTGGTTTTCTGATCTCAATGACGCCCAATCACCCCAAGCTCTCGCTCGGCTTAAATGGCTCTTCGACACCTCCGGTGCAGGTTTCTACGTGAACTCGGTCAAAAATAAACCGAGTCGAGATCTCGAACCTCTCATCACTGAGTTCGAGAAGAAATGACCAGCTGAAGCGTCGCTCCTCAATCGACGACAAGTGGCACAAAACTGTTGAACTAAGCCTCTAGCGTGGCCACCTTCACCCCCTGATGGGTTCCCGCCAAATTAAAGATCGTCCGGGCCATTTGATCCTCTGGTGGCTCGGCGTTGCGATCGCCCTTGTTCCCTTTTTTGCGATGCTTGTGCAGCCTGCGTGGCGCGCTCCGTGGTTTCGTGAGCCGGGAAATTTTGCAGACAATATCATCATCGCAGGGCGCGCCCTGCTCATCGGTGCGACGCTTGGCGGCTGGGCGTGGTTCCTCCTGCGAGGAAGCCGCCCCATCCCCTTGATGAAAGAATGGTGGAAGCAGTCATCTCCTCTCAACTGGATTTGGTTCCTCGCCTCCTTCCTCATCTACGCGACTCACAACATCCTTCTCCTTTTCAATCTCCCCTTCGGGCCGGGGGAGCTTTTCTTCGCCGCCGTCGGGCGCGTTCTTACCTGTTTCATCGTCCTCTCCCTTCTCTGGCTCACCGCGCACATCGCCAGCCTCGCGGCGCCCACCCGCTTTCGTAAAATCCCCTGGGCCATCCCATCGATCTTTCCGGGCCTTCTCGCTGCCGATGCGCTCGGCATTCTCTTTTGGAAAAACTCCCTCCGCTTCATCGTCAATAAGATCGATGAAGAAGGCACCTTCGATCTCTCCGGGCAGCTCTCCGCCGCAGGCATGACCCAGAGCTCCACCGGCGTCCTCATCGCCGTCGTCATCTACGTCGCCATCCTCTGCGCTCTTTGCTACGGGGCCTTCCGCCTTTCGCAAAAAGTCTCCCCACGAGCGCTGCGTCCCCGTGGCATCATGCTCATCCTCGCCTCCGTCTGGG
>JALZWA010000004.1 GCA_023299815.1 Akkermansiaceae bacterium | reverse complement strand
ATCGCGAGATCGGGGCGCTGGGTCTGCTGGAGATTTTTGACAAGGGCGAGGGCGACATCGCTGAGGAGATTGCGCTCGTGGAATTCATCGAAGAGCACGGCACCGACTTTAGAGAGTGCGCGGTCGTCTTGAAGCCAGCGGAGGAGGATGCCCTCGGTGACAAAGACGATGCGGGTGTCGTCGCTGGTCTTGTCGTCAAAGCGGATTTGATAACCGACTTCAGTGCCGAGTTTTCCTTTTCGCTCTGAAGCCACCCGAGTCGCCACTGTCCGAGCTGCGACACGTCGAGGCTGGAGGACGACAATCATCTTGTCGCTCGCGATATCGGCATCGAGCAGCATCTGCGGAACCTGCGTGGTCTTGCCGGAGCCAGTGGGGGCGACGAGGACGAGACGATTCCCAGATTCCAGCGTGCGCAAGATATCGGTGTGGATCTTCCAGATGGGGAGTGAAGAGGTGTCAGGCATGAAGAGGGTGGCGGAGCCTATGACTTAGTCCGACCGATTGAAATGAGATTGGGATCAAAAGAGATCTCTAAAGAGCGGCGATGACCTCACGGGCGAGGCGCTCGCTGTAGGAATTGATCTTCCAGTGGCCGGGGCTCCAGCCTTTGAGGAAGCGGTGGAAGTCAGTCCAGGCGATGGGGAAAAGGTGTCGCCATTCGGCTTCGATCGCATCGGAATCAAGGGCGGGGTGTTTGGAAGAAAGGGCGCGGCGGAAGGTGGCGAAGTAGTGATCGAGGAGTTCGGCCTCCTGCGCTTCACTGGCGGATTCATCGAGACAGGAGCCGATGAGGTAGGCGAGGTCCTTCATCCCGCATCCGCCGCCGACGTATTGAAAGTCCACTGCCGCGACTTGCTCGCCTGATTCGGAAAAGCAGAAGTTGGCCAGCTTGGCATCGCCATGGACGATGGTTTGGTAGCGCGCGCTGGTGAGGAGTAGATCAATGATCGGAGCGGCTTCCTTGAGCTGGGGATCTTCGAGCGCTTCGAGTTCCTCTCTCCGGGTGGCGAGGTGCCAGTAGGTGCCATTTTCCCAAAGTCCCTCGGGCTTTGCTCCCATGAACGTGGCGTGGAAGTGGGCGAGCCAATCGATGCAGGCGTGGAGCTGGGCAGGGGAGATCGAGCTGAGCCGGACGGGGTAGCCTGCGGCATCGAGATCTTCGAGAACAAGGAGGATTTCTCCGTCATGCTGATCGAAGGCGAGAAGCTGAGGGATGCGAGCATCCAATCCGCAGCGCTCGTTCCACTGGCGATACCACGCCGTCTCAACTTGATAGGAGGTGAGTTTTCTCTGGTGGGAGATGTTTGAATTCCAACCACGAGGATGGTTCCCCGATCCTTCCATCCGGATATGCTTCGCGATGACGCTGGCGGGTGACGTTCCCTCAAGATGGATGCGGCGGATCTGCCCGTAGCCACTCCAGAGTTCCTGGATGACTTCGGTGACTTCGATCTCTGAAACTCCCGTGGCGGAGCAGATGGTCGCCTGGAAGCGCGGGTTCAGCTGGAGAGCCATTGAGATGGAAATCAGCGATGAGCTGAAGTGATTACAATGAAGAAGGATATTGGACGTCGTTCCCCGTGGGCTCTTGGAAGATTCGAAGATCGAACTCTGGGGCGACGGCGTGGAGGTGATCAAAGATGTCGGCCTGAATGCCTTCGTAAGCATTCCACTCTTTATTGGCGCTAAAGCAGTAGATTTCAATCGGGATGCCACGACCGGAGGAACTCAGCTGACGGACGAGGAGGGTGAGCTGCTGGTTGATGTCTGGGTGGGCCTTGAGGTAGCCTTCGATATAGGCGCGAAAGGTCCCGATATTGGTGAGGCGTCTTCCGTTGACCTGATTTTTGAGGCTGGCGGCATCGAGTTTCGAGTTCGACTCCGCGATTTCCTTTTCTTTGCTGTCGAGGTAGGTGGAGATGTGCTCGATTTCGCGGAAGCGAGTGAGCATTGCTTCGTCGCACAGACGGATAGAACTGGTGTCGATCTGGAAGCTTCGCTTGATGCGGCGTCCGTCGCTCTCTGACATTCCACGCCAGTTTTTGAAGGAATCACTGATCAGGGCGTAGGTAGGGATGGTGGTGACTGTCTTATCCCAATTTCGCACCTTCACGGTGGTGAGCCCGATCATTTCCACGTTTCCGTCGGCTTGGTGGCTCGGCATTTCGAGCCAATCGCCGAGCGCAAGCATTCGGTTGGTGGAAAGTTGGATGCCGGCGATGAACCCTAGGATGACATCTTTGAAAACGAGCATCAGGACGGAAGCAAAGACGCCAAGGCCACCAAGAAGAACGAGGGGGGACTTCCCAAGGAGAACGGCGAGCGCAAGAATGATGGCGATGAGCGCAGCAAGCAATTTGGCTACCTGAGCGAAGGTGGTGAGGTTGATTTTTTTTCCTCCTGGATTCTTGGAGTAGATCGCCTGCATCGCATTGATGACCGAATCGAAGACAAAGTAGCAGGAGATGATGATGTAGAGTGAAGAGGCAGTTCGAATGACCTTAGCTAGAAAGGGGGCCGATTCAAAGAGGCCGGGCCCGACGAGGTAGAGGAAGATGCCGGGGAAGAGATGCGTGAGCCATCGAAACACGCCGTGTCCCATGAGCTGATTGTCCCAACTGGTCTTGCTCTTGTTAATGAAGCGAGACACCCCGCTCAGAACGAGGGGGCGAAAGACGAGGTAAATCAGGGAGGACGCAGCCAGAATTCCTAGAAAGAGAAGGAGCAAGGCAAAGGCATGGGTCAGGGAGTCAGGAACCCAATTTTGCTGCTCGATCCAAGTAGAGAGGTTCCGAGCGTGGTTCGACATTTGGGAGTCGATGGCTTCCGCTTGGCTCGTGATTGTTTGGGATTCAGCTTCAAGGTTTTCCGGATTTTCTGGCATGGTAGGAAAAGGTGCGAAACCGGATCTTAATAGTGATGTGACGGTTTCAGGTGGAGAGAATGACGCTGTCTGATGGATCGCTAGAACCCAAACAAAATCGCTCTCACGGGAGGGTTTTTGGTGACTGGAAAAGGTTGATTCGTGGATTGGATGATCAGCGCTGGATTCCTGTTCGAGTTTGAGAGAGGGTAGCTCCTTAATTCACGCAATGACCACTCAGGAAATTCAGGAACACATCGATGCTGCCCTGCGCACAAAATTTGACGATCTGACATCGGAGTCAGGGGAAATGATGACGGACGCCAAAGGAGATGGGCGATTTATGGGCAAGGTCATTGCGACCCGCTATGGAGGGCTTCCGCTGGGAAGAAGCATGTTCCTAGCGATTGGGGAAACGGAGAAGAAGCTACAGATTGTGAAATTTGGAAAATCAGAGGCGGTAAAGCCTAGTCAGGACGATTTGGACGGAATGCTTTTCAAGGAATTGGACATCAAGAAGGAGGAGTAGATGGTCTTCAGTGGGCGGTATCGTTTTCTCAAAAATCGTATTTTCCTAGCGGGTGGAGTTTACTAGAACAAGCGCGTCGCAGGACTCATTGGTTCTTTAATTCTCCGGCTCCGTTTTGAGGGAGCACGTCAAATTTCAGAAGTTCAGATGAGTCAGGAACTTGCTTCTGCTATTGTGGTCTTGAGGCGAGCTTTAGTGGCAATTGGCATTTTGTAAGCCACGGAGAGCGCTGGCGCACCAGGCGCTTTTTCTAAGGTTTCTAAAACCCATTCAAAAGTCGTTTGGTAACGACGACAGTTGGAGCAAATGAGCAGATGGGCCTTAACTCCGGCTTTTTTGCGGGCTGAAATAGCAATCTGATGGAGAGGGGACCAGAGTAGGGTTGTTACTTCGTTACAGTCGGGTGTGAGTTTAATCATGCTATTTTTTGAGGAGGAAATTTATGCATTCGCGCATGAATTTACGAGCCCGATAGAGTTGTGCTGAGATGTTGTTGGGAGAGGTTTCAAGCTCTTGAGCAAGATCTCTGGCAGGCCGTCGTTCGACTTCACTTGCCCAAAAGATCTTCGCTGCCTTGGTTGGCAGTTTTGCGAGGCAAGTTTCCACTGTTTCCCAAAATTCGGTGCGTTGAATCGCTTCGTCAGGAGGGAGTGTTTGCAGTTCAGCAAGCGTAAGAGAAGGCTCATGGTCAGTTGAGAACTCTCGTGCTTGACGCTTATCTTGACGAGATTTTTCAAAGAGGACGTTCCTTAAAATTCCAGTGAGCCATGTCTTTATTGAGCTGCGGTTCTCAAAAGTGGATAGCTTCCGAAGAGCGCGGAGAAAAGTTTCCTGGACGGCTTCACTTGCGGCATCGCGATCCTTGGTTCGGAAAAACGCGTATGAATACAGGGCGTCGCCATAGAGATCGACCCAAGTTTCGGGATCATGCGGAGGAGTCATGGTTGTAGGGCTTGT
>JALZWA010000003.1 GCA_023299815.1 Akkermansiaceae bacterium | reverse complement strand
TCTTCCGATCTCCGCTTGGCGAATTCTTCCATGACCATTTCGATCTCCTCAGGCGCGACATCGAAAAGATTATTATGCCCCGCCCCCTCGACAGAAAAAAGAAGCTTCTCACCCGCGGGCGAAAGCTCGTGCAGCTCCACCCCGTGGGCATGATTAATGACGCTGTCATCAGTGCCGTGAATGATCAGAAGAGGCTTCGTCATTTCCTCGATGCGCTCGACATTCTGAAAGCGATCATTCGGAAAAAGAGGAACCCGCGTGAGCGTCCGGAAAGCAGAAGTAAAGGGCGCGATGAGCAGCACCCCCGCGTGCTCTTCCTTCGCTGCGAGATAACAGGCCGGGCCGGTGCCAACAGATTGCCCCGCAAAAATAATGCGCTCGGCGGGATGCACCAGCGGACCAGTGACATGATCATAAGCCGCCTGAATCGCCGAATAGCATCCCTCCTCCGTCGGCTTTCCCGAGCTAAATCCATAACCTGGATAATCGTAAGCCATGACACCATAGCCTTTTCCATTCAGCTCCTTCAAAAAGAAATAAAGACCTCCCAAATCCTCGGCATTGCCGTGAGACCAGAGCAGCACCGGCATCCCCTCAGCAGGCGGGAGATAATAAGCGGCGATCTTTTCTCCATCTTCAGAAGGAAAGGAAATAAAGTGCGCTGGCAGCGCCCCCTCTGCCCTCATCGGTGGCTGAAAAATCAACTTATCGGCCGCAAACAGTGCAAGCAAAAGAAAGAAGCCGTAGACGAACGCGATCGTATAAAAAGGCCGCTTCCAAGACCAAGTCCCCATAAGCAACTTCTTCCAGTTCATCCTGTTAGAATGTCATCCCAGCATCAGAAATCAAGGCGACACTGGAGTCGCAAGAAACTCCGAGAGCTTCGCCAAGTCCCAATCAAGCTCGATCAACTTCGCCGCCAGAAAGTCCAAGTCCCCCGCCCGGCTCAGATCAGCTCCGCCGTAACTCAGATCCGGCACCAAGACTGCACCAAAATGCGCCTCCCAGACCGTGTTCGCCACCGCACGCGCGAGCAGCTCGCCATCTTCATTAATCAGCGCATTCACAAAGCCCAGTCGATCCACGCTATCGAGACACATCAGCCCCGATGTCCGAGCCTTCTCAGGAGCCTCCGCGCGGGGCAGACTCTCCATCACCTGAACTTCCTTCAGCTCATTCTCCGCCGCAAGCTGGGCAGACCTATTTTTCAGCAGGGCCAACTCACGAGCTCGCGCATCCTGATTCACCGCCGAGAGATAATATTCCAGCAACTCCGGAGTCGCTTCGCCGACACTCTTAAAGGTCTTCAGCAAACTCTTCCCATCCAGCAGCGTCCTCACCTCCAATCCCGAGAGCTTCCGTCGATAAAGCTGCACCTCATCCAGTGCGACACCCTCACTCGCCCAGCCGCCCAGCTTCGCCGGGATACTCTCTCCTTCAGAAAAAATACTCCCCTTCACCGAGTCCGCCTCGACCAGTGAATTCAGCGCCACCCCATTGACGAAAATCTGCAAGCCCGCCGCCTTTCGCAACCCATCATAAGTCAGCGTGATATTCGACCAGCGACCAGGAAAAATCACCGCATCCTCCGTCATGATCCCCAGCGCATTTCCTGGCCAAAACCTACTCAGCCGCGCCACCGGCTTTCCATCTTTCAGCCCCAAATAAAATCCGTGCTGTTCATTCCCCTGAGTCAGAAGCGGCACCACCCCACCCGTCGAGCCTACCTGCACCCAGACAGAAAGCGTGAAGGGCTGAATCGTGGAAAAAGAGACCTCATCTGGAAGAACCACCCCTTTTGGAGCCGCCACCGCGACCCCCGAGATTCCCTCTACCGTCTCCGTCAGCTGAAATGTCGACGCCTCAAAATGACCCAGCGCCAGATTACTCGCGTGCCCATCATCAAAGGAAAAAGCAGCCACCAAATCCGGCATCTGAGGCACGCTATCCTTCTGCGCTAACCAGACCCCAAACTCCTCATCCTGTGGCTTATCAGCCCACTCGAGTGCGGGAAGCTTCGGCATCTCACCCACCAACACCGTCGGTGGCTTGAGCGAACTCTTCAGCGCAGAATCGTAAGGCGTTGTGAAAATATGCTTCATCCGCAGGGCATCCGCCTCGCTCACCCCATTCTCCGTGCTCACCTCGCTAATCGGAAAACCCATCATCCTGCTCACCAAGGCCACCCGGCTTTCCGGAATATCTTCACCCCCGCGCAGAGCCTCCGTCTCGATCACCGCAGTGGCATCCGGCAAAAGATCCCCCGCGATCATGCGCGTCAGCTCCCCCCGGAAATCCCCCTTTGGAAAATTAGTTTTAGCAGTCGTCCTCGCCAAACTCACCGGAGCCCAGCTCTTCGCCGGCACCAGAGGACCGAAAGCCCAGTGCTCATCGATCTTCTCCCCCTCTACCCGCCATTTTAGAAGCAAGCCCTCCTCCTCTGGACTCATCGCCCCACCTTCTGGATGCGGAGTAAAAAAAGTGCTCGGGAGCTTCGGGTCTCTCAGCGAAAGAGCGTAGCCCGTGGCATTCTCCTCCCCCGTGTGGCAGCTCATACAATTCTTCGCCAGCAGCGGACGAATCTCTCTGCTATAGGAAACCTCAGGCTCCTTAGGAACCAGCCGCGCCTCCTTGTGACATCCCGCCAAAAGAAATCCGCACACCATCGCCAGAAAAATTCGCATGGGGAAATGTGACCAGCGAATCCCCCCTCGAAAAGTCCTAAGTAAGAAAGAAACCACCTTCCCAATCCACAAAGGACTTTGCTTGACTCTTCCTCCATTGCCCCTGACATCCTTCGCGCACGAAATCCTTCTTTCACGCTATGCTTACCATTAAAAAACTCCGTAAATCCATGGGTGGCCGCATCCTCTTCGAAGAAGCTGACATGGTGATTAACTGGGGAGAGCGCATCGCCCTCGTCGGCGCAAACGGCACCGGCAAGTCCACCATCTTCAAAATCATCCTCGGGCAGGAAGAAAAAGACGGCGGCACCATCGTGAAAGACGAATACGGCATGATCGGCTACCTCGAGCAGGAAGCAGGCAACCCCGGAGAAGCCACCATTCTCGAAATCGCCACCGGAATTAACGAGGAAATGCGCAATGCCATGGCAACCCTTCGCGAGGGCATCAAAAACGAAACCACCGGCAGCGACGAATACGGCGCTGCTCAGGACAAATACGAAGAGCTCAACGGCTTCCAACTCGACCCACAGGCGGCGGGCGGCTACCGTTCGCAGAACTCCCGCTGACCTCCATCATTAGTTGGAGCACGAAAACTCGAGGCACAAAGCGCCAGACGTAAAGCCCAAGGCATAAGGCACAAGACACCAGACACGCGTCTGCCCCCCCCTGATATC
>JALZWA010000002.1 GCA_023299815.1 Akkermansiaceae bacterium | reverse complement strand
CGAGATGGCCTTCCGCATGCAGGCCTCCGTCCCTGAGCTCAGCGATCTCAGCCAAGAATCTGATGCCATTTATGACATGTATGGCCCGCAGGCACGCACTCCAGGATCCTTCGCCAGCTCCTGCATACTCGCCCGCCGCATGATGGAGCGCGGCGTCCAGTTCGTGCAAATCTTTCACCGTGGCTGGGACCAGCACAAAAATCTCCCCGCCCACCTCAAACAGCAGTGCGATGACATCGACCAACCAGCTTGGGCCCTCATCCAAGACCTCAAGCAGCGCGGCATGCTCGATGACACCCTCGTCATCTGGGGCGGAGAATTCGGTCGCACCATCTACTGCCAAGGCAAGCTGACCCGGGAGAACTACGGCCGAGACCACCACCCACGTGCCTTCAGCATGTGGATGGCCGGAGGCGGTATTAAAGGCGGCCAAACCTACGGCGAAACCGATGACTTCTCCTACAACATCACCGACAATCCCGTCCACATCCGTGATCTCCACGCCACGATCCTCCATCAACTCGGGATCGACCATAACCAACTCACCTTCCAGTATCAAGGACTCGACCAAAAGCTCACCGGCGTAAACCCCGCTAAGGTCATCGACGGACTGCTTCTCTAAAAGAAATCCCCACTCCCCGATCAAAGGCTCCTCCCTCTGATAGATCTAAGCTTTACATAGAAACGACTTTGTCTCTTCCTCTAAAAACAATGGCCCACCGCAGCTCAGAAATCGTCAAAGACCTCGAAATCGAAATCATGGATGGTCGCCTCATCCCCGGACAGCGCCTCCCCTCTGAGGAGAAACTCTGCACCCGCTTTGCGGTCAGCCGCACCGTCATCCGCGAAGCCATCCAGCAGCTCCGAGGCCGTGGACTGCTCCGCACCCTGAAGGGTTCTGGTTCCTACATTGCCGATCCCAGCTTGGACAACCTCGCGGGAGCGATCGAAACCTACTCCGTGCTCACCAATTCCGATTCCTATCTTGAACTCATGGATTTCCGAATCCTGTTAGAGACAGAATGCGCCCGCCTCGCCGCGCAGAACTCCGGTGCCCGCATCATCGAGACCATGGAACTCGCGCAGAAAAAAATGGAGAACTCCCGGGGTGACCGCGCACGCTTTAGCTCGGCCGACATCGCCTTCCACCTCGCCATTGCCTCAGGCTCAAAGCACAACCTCTACGCCACCGTGCTCAGCGCGCTGGAAAAACCCTCGATCGAATTCGCACACAAGAACCGGGGCGATGCGCCTTGGTCTGACAGCGTCATCGACACCCACAAGCAGATCCTCACTGCCATCCAAGACGGCAAGAGCGAGGAAGCGGCCACCGCAATGAAGCGTCACCTCATCCTCTCACGCCGCCACTATGTCGATCTCGAGATCGACTAAAGCCAGCTCTTGAGCGTCTTCACCTCTTGGGCGACATTTTCGATCGCCTCCATCACGATCTCCTTCGGATAGATCGCGGCTTTACCCCATTCCATGTGAACTGAGATTGGCATCGGGTCCTGCCCTTTGCGCACCTCGTCAAAGGTCTGCTTATCTACAAAGCCAGTATCCAGAGGCACGCTCTTGAGCTTATTCGAGCGCTTGCCTGACCAGACCGCGTCTTTGACGTAGATCGCCCGGATATGCTTGCGCGCCACCTGAAGAGCGGTGCGCCACGAGAGCCCTGAATCCGTCCGGAAATGGCGGAGATCAAAGCCGATCCCGATCTCAGCAGGGTCGATGTCCTGCAAAAGCAGCGCAAGATCCCAGCTCATACCACCGAGAAGCTTGTGTCCCGAGTGGAGTTGGTAAATCGCCTGCATGCCGTGCTCCTTATTATAGGCGGCCAGCTCATTGGCTTGCCTCGTGAAACCCTTCACCTGCTCGAGAAGATCTCCACTGTGATCATAGCGGTAGTATTCCATGCGATAGCGGTTGATCCCGTTCTCCCGTAGAATCTTGAGGAACTCATCATTCTCCGGAGTGATCTCGCTCACATTACAGGCCACGAGAAGGGCCTTCTGGTCATTCTTGGCGAGTGAGGCCACCATTCTAGGAACCTCCTTGGCGGCATCTTTTTGCTCAATGTGACCGCCTTTGCGAATCGTCGCCTCAATCCCCTGCACCCCCATCTTGGCCAACTCCTCACCCATCTGATCGTAATCCAGCTCCTGAAAATGCTTCTCAAAGGCAATGATGGGCCACTCTTTCTTGGACCCTTCTGGCTCTTTGTTCACTTGCGCTTTTACCATCCCACAGCCGGCGATAGCCGCACCACTTTTCACTAAAAAATCGCGTCGCTCCATGATTCTTCAATCAAGCCGCTTCTGCCTCCTGATGGCAACCCCTTTTCCTGAGACAAATTCTCCTCGTTTCCCCGCTTTCCCTGTGACGCAGCATGTCCTAGCCTTCCCCAATCTCATGAAGCATCTTCTCCCACTCGCGGCTCTCTGCCTCCTCCCACTCCACGCCAATCCCGTCGCCGGGAAAGACTCAGATCTCAAAGCCGATCCCAACGCCGTCTTCGGCTCGATGGATAATGGCTTTAACTACATCATCTACCCGAATGCCGAACCCCCAGGCCGCTTCTCCGTCCGTCTACATATCGCCGCCGGCTCACTCATGGAAGCCGATGACCAGCGCGGAGTCGCTCACTTCCTAGAGCACATGGTCTTCAATGGCTCGCGGAATTTCACCTCTGCGGAGCTCATCCCGAAGATGCAGCGCCTCGGCATCGCCTTCGGTGCCCACGCGAATGCCTACACCTCGTTCGATGAAACCGTCTACATGCTCGATCTCCCGAACATGGATGAGGACACCGTCGATCTCACCTTTACCGTCATGCGCGACTTCGCTGATGGGGCTCTTCTTAAAATCGATGAGATCGATAAAGAGCGCGGCGTCATCATTTCTGAAAAAGGCTCCCGTGACTCCGTGGGCTTCCGCATGATGATCAAGCAGTTCGAATATCTCCTCCCCGGCTCCCGGCTGATGCAGCGCGTCCCGATCGGCATCGAGGAAGTGATCAACACCGCGCCACGTGAGCGCTTCACCGATTTCTACAACCGCTACTACACGCCTGAGCGCATGACTTTTGTCGTCGTCGGTGACTTTGATGCGAAAGAAATGGAAGCGCGCGTCCGCGAAAATTTCATCTCCCTCACTAATCCCGAGACCCCCGGTGCCAACCCACCCATCGACACCAGCCCCTCCGGCTTCGGTCTCCGCACTGAAGTCTTCACCGATAAAGAAGTCACCTCAGACGACATCACCCTCTATTCACTCCGTGATTACGCACCTAAGGCCGACACGAAAGCAGAACGCCTCGAGGGCTACCCTCTCAGCGTCGCCCACGCCATTCTCAATCGCCGCTTCGCGATCCTCGCAAAGAAAGAAGACTCAGTCATCCGCGGTGGCGGAGGAGGTCGCAGTCTTTACTTTAACATGATCGAAGCCGGTGCGCTTGCAGTCAGTCCAAATGAAGGACAGTGGGAAAAAGCAGTCCCCGTCCTCGAGCAGGAATTCCGCCGCGCTCTCCTCCACGGCTTCACCCAAGCCGAGATAGACGAAGTCTCCGCAGGCATCATCAACGCCGCCGAGCAAGCAGTGAAGCGCGCGCCGACCCGCGAATCGGATGGCCTTGCCATGGCTTTTGTCGGAGCGATCGGCGGCAAGAAAGTCTTCACCACTGCTGAAGATGATCTCGCCCTCACAAAAGAAGGAGTCGCCTCGCTTTCTCCTGAGAAATGCCACGCTGACTTCAAAGAATTCTGGGCCGGTGATGACCGCTCACTCGTCCTCACCACGAAAGAAGCAGAGGAAGGCACCGCCGAGCGCTTGAAGGAACTCTTCCTCGCCAGCGAGAAGACTGAAGTAACCGCTCCGGAGAAAAAAGAAACCGCCGCCTTCGCCTACACCGACTTCGGAAAAGCCGGAACCGTGACCTCCGCCAAGGATCACCACGAGATCGGCGCGTCCCAGTTCACCCTCTCAAATAACGTGCGCGTGAACTTCAAGAAGACCGACTTTAAAAAGAACACGATCAGCCTCATTGCCCGCTTCGGCTCCGGCCAATTCACGATGCCTAAAGACAAGCCTGGTCTCGATCAATTCGCAAGCATGACCTTCGATGCAGGCGGCCTCGGTAAACACTCCGTCGATGACCTCCAGCGCATCCTTGCTGGTAAAAATGTCAGCGTAGGATTCGGAATCGGCACTGACGCCTTCTCGCTCAGCGGACGCACCACTCCCGCTGATCTAGAACTCCAGCTCCAACTCATGTGCGCCTACCTCAGCGACCCCGGCTTCCGCCCTGAAGCCGAGCGCCAATTCCAGAAAGCCCTCCCCATGATCTATGGTCAGCTCAAGCACAGCGATCAAGGTGCCATGATCGAGATGAACCGCCAGCTCCACGGCGGCGACTTCCGCTTCACCTTCCCCGAACAGGAAAAACTAGCCTCTTATAACAGCGAAATGGCAAAGGCCTGGCTCATGCCCGCCTTTCAAGAAGCCCCACTCGAACTCAGCATCGTAGGAGACTTCACCCCCCAGATCCTCGTCCCACTGATCGCCAAAACCTTTGGAGCTCTCCCTCAGCGTAAGAATGAAAAACCTGACTTTGCCGAGCTTCGTAAAATCAACATGCCAGCCAGCCCCGCGCAGACCAAGATCGGCTTTGATTCTAAGATTCCTACTGCCACCGCCATCGCAGTCTGGAAGATCCCAGCAACTGGGAAAGACGTAGGCACCTCACGCCGCTTCAATCTTCTCAGCGCGATCCTAAGCGACCGCATGCGCGAGGAAATCCGCGAAAAACTCGGTGGCTCCTACAGCCCCCGCGCGAGCGCTGCTCCCAGTAGCACCCTTGATTCAGGCACCTTACAAGCCGTCGCTAAAGTGAAGCCAGAGGAAGCTAAAAAGTATGGCAAACTCATGATCCAGCTGGGCCATAAAATGGCTCAAGATGGCGTCAGTCAGGACGAGCTAGAACGCGCCCTCAAGCCCATCCAATCCAACCTTAAGGAATCACTCCGCAGCAATGGCTACTGGCTCGGCTCCGTCCTCTCCGCAAGTCAGGAGAAGCCCCACACCATCGAATGGGCCTTGAACCGTGACGCAGACTACGCCGCAATCACCGTAGAAGAACTGAACAAGCTCGCCAAAGAATACCTCAAAGAAAGCAACGCCCTGCTCTACGAGATCGTTCCAGAACAAGAGTAAGCTCTCTTTCCCATCTCAAGGCCTGACGGACCGAACCAACTCAGCCCAGGGCATTGCCCTGGGTTTTTTTGTCTCTCCGGATTCAGGGCAAGCCCAGCATTCCGACGCTCCATAAAATCTACTCGCAGCCCGCCGAGCGAAGTCGGCACTACTCAAGATGACCGGCGGGTGATCGATAGCTCTGCGATATTTTGACCCCTTGGGCCGTGGGCATTTCCAGAGAGAAACCAAATCCTTACCCGTGGTTATCAAGAAGCTTCCCGAGTTCCGTCTGGAAGGTCATGAGATCTTCCTGCGTCGGTTGATAGCCTGCGGTGTCAGGATCGACCGACGGACGCCCTGCTTCATCGATCATCCACAGGCCATTCTCTCCATCTGAAAAGGTCACCTTTCCCGAGACCATCGCGCCGGGACGGGCGATGGTGTCGAGACTCACCCGCACGGATTGGGCACCTCCAGGAGCCGGCATGGGAGCGATCTCATCCGGAAGAGGAGCATCGCCAAGCGGCTCTTCTGCAGCGGATTGTTCGGGCTCAGGCTCTTCTTCCTCCACGATAAACTGGAGGTCGAGATCGAGCGAAAGAAAGCGCGTGTCCATGTAAGTCACCGAGAAATCCATGTCCTCCTTCAAGCGACGCTGGACATCCGCCATCTGATCGCCCTCAGCGACCCATTCACGGATGGTCTCTTTTTGCTCTTCGCTCAACTGACTCGCACTAAACATGTGAGGATAAGTAGCCGCTTATGGAGGAATGAAAAGTCTGATTTCAGGAAGTGACCTTCCTGATAAAGGACATCATCTCATCTTCCTGATCCTCAATCGACTTCACCAGCGCAAGCTGAGTCCGGCAGCGGTCGAGATTATGACCATCATGTTGCACCTTGAAGTAGACGTCTCCTTCCAAATAATCGGTCAGGAAACGAATCCCGACTTCCAGTGAAATCAGGCGGCCCGAGAAAGGAAGAAGCTCGATCTCAAGCGGCGAGAGAAAATTTTGCGCCGTGGCAAGGTAGCCTTCAACCAGCGGCTCGAACATCGACATCCGCATCGTCACCTTTGAAAGATCCTTTTCATCCTCCTCCACCGGGCTGGTGGCAGTGCGGACGAGATCGCCAAAGTCGTAGAGCGGAAGACCGGGCATCACGGTATCGAGATCGATGACACAGACGGCCTCATCGGTCGCTTTATCAATCATGACGTTATTGAGCTTCGTGTCATTATGCGTAATGCGCTCGCTCAGCTCACCAGTCTCCACCAGATCAAGGAGCTTTCCTACGATTCCCTCCCGCTCTTTGATGAATGAAATTTCTTCTACGACCGATGCTGCACGCCCCTTAGGATCTGCTTCGATCACCTCCATGAGGCGCGCATAGCGAGCACGGGTGTTATGGAAATCGAGAATCGTTTCCACGATGCGATCGGTCGGCAGGTCGCTGACGAGGTCTTGGAAAGCCCCGAAGGCTTTGCCAGCTTCGTATGCCTGACGCGTGTTCTCGACAACATCGTAAGTCGCGCAGCCCTCGATAAAATTGTAGCAGCGCCAGACTCCGCCCGCAGGTCCCTCGACTGAGATTTTTCCATCGCGCCCAGGGTAGAGGTTGAGCGTCTGACCACCGGCGTCTTTTTTACGACGGAGGACCTTGCGATTGATGTGGCGCGTGACGCGAGAGACATTCTGAATCACGGCATGAGGGTCTTTAAAAACGTGCTCATTAATGCGCTGAAGAATGTAGCGAAACTCGCCCTCCCCTTCTTCCTCATAAGTCGCGAGGTAAGTGGTATTGATGTGACCACTCTCAATCTCTTCACCACTGACAAAGCTGCCATTGATGGCAAAGCAGGCTCCGATTTCGGCTATATGTTCCTCCAATTCGCTCATTTCGATGGGCTGTCTTAAGCGAGAGTCTCCAACAACTCAAGCCAGCATGCTGACTCCTTCTCACGGCTAAAAAGAGCCAGCCTCTTGTCAGCCAATGACTTCCAGAGAGAAATATCCATCTTTCCCGTAAGAATCTCATGCAGCCGCTCGCTCAGCTCCGCAGGTTTAAAATATCCGGGGTAGTGTTCCCCGAGGAGAAGGCGGTTCCCATCGATCTCGCTCGCCAGCACCGGCACCCCCATTGCCATCGCTTCCAGCACTGCATTTGCGCCTCCTTCGAGAAGCGAACTATTGATGGTGAGCTGGCTTTGCGCGCAGCGGCGGAGGGATTCCTCACGAGGCAGGCCTCCGAGCCAGCGGTAGCGGGAATCTTTTCCCTCCCAAGCACGCGCCGTTTTTTCTGAATCTTCATCCAGCGCCTCGCCGAGCTGCCAGACTTCGAGATTCTCCCACTCGGGATGCTGAGCCACTGCCTCGATGGTCAGAAATGGCTGCTTCACGGGCCGCAGATGCCCCACCACCGAGATGACAAAGGGCCCCTCCTGCGGCTGCGCTCGCTCGCTGACCTCATCGAGGCTACAAGGAACCACCACCGCCTTTTCCTGAAACCCTAGAGGCAAACTCGGAATGGCAATCTCACCGACCACCGCAATCCGATCCGCGCTCGCAAGACAAGCCATCCCTTTTTTTGACCCCGACGGAAGCTGCTCATAAATATCGGTGCCCGTGATGAGAACCACCACTTTCCCATGCGGCATCTTCTCACGAAAGTCCGCCACCGCATCTGCGCCCTTCACCGCGTGGAGCGAGATGAGGACATCTGCCGGCAGACCATCAAATCCATGCGCTCCGCGCGCCTCGATCCCGCCTTCTCGCAGGATACTCACGATCCGATCTGTCGTCACCGAATTCCCCTTGAGCTCATCAAGCGGATAGGGACTAGCAACACAGACTTTCATGAGGGGACGACTTCGTATCCCTCCGTGCCATCCTTGATGACCCAGCCTTTCGCGGCGAGTTCATCGCGGAGCTGGTCAGAAGCGGCCCAGTCTTTCGCTTGGCGAGCATCCCAGCGCTTGGCTGCGAGTTCTGCGATCTCAGCAGGGACTTCCGCAGCGGTCAGCTCCGGAAGAGTGAGTCCGAGTGCCGCAAGCACCGCGAAAAAGCCATGCCAGTCTTCTCCTGACTCGATCGACTTGAGATTCCCAAACAGCTCGCCCAGTGCTCCAGCCGTGTTCATATCATCGTTCAATTTCTCAATCGCAGAGGAAAAGACGCCGTAGTTCTGGCTCTTCAGCGTCTCACGGTAATTCGGCGCAGAGCGACCATCCGCAGCCTTCGCCAGCTTGCCGAGCGCTTCCTGTGCGGCGTGAAGCGAATCGAGCGTGAAGTTGATCGGCTTTTTATAATGCCCGCTCAGCAAGACGTAGCGGACTTCCATCGCGCTGTGCCCTTTCTCTGCGAGATCGGAGAGAGTGTAGAGATTGCCCTTCGACTTCGACATTTTAGCACCATCGACCCGCAAGTGCGTGATGTGGAACCAGTGCTTTGCAAAGTCACCCCCGCAGGAGCACTTCGACTGCGCGATCTCGTTATCATGGTGTGGGAAAATAAGATCCACTCCCCCGCTGTGAAGATCAAAGGTATCACCGAGATATTTCCGAATCATCGCCGAGCACTCGAGGTGCCAGCCGGGGCGACCTTGGCCCCACGGACTTTCCCAAAAGTTCGCGCCATCCTCCTCGCGGCGCCCTTTCCAGAGGACGAAGTCGGCGGCATTGTCCTTATCGTATTCGTCCGTATTCGCGCGCTCGTTCTGCGTCTTGCCGAGATCGAGCTCGCGGGTGTCGAGGCGAGAAAGCTTTCCGTAACCCTCATAGGAGGAGATTTTGAAATAAACTGAGCCATCATCGGAAGCGTAGGCATGACCCTTCTCGATGAGTTCCTCGATCATCGTGATCTGCTCCGGGATGTGCTTCACCGCGCTGGGCTCGATGTGCGGCTTGAGGCAGCCGAGCGCTTCGCAATCAGCATGGAATTGCTCCCGCCACTGCGTCGTAAAATCTTCCAGCGTCTGACCCGCTGCCACCGAATCTCGGATCGTCTTATCATCCACGTCCGTGATATTGCGCACGTGCTTCGTCTTCAGCCCACCCAGTTCCAAAGCCCGACGCAGCACGTCCTGCATCACAAAGGTGCGAAAGTTCCCAATATGGGCAGGCCCGTAGACCGTAGGACCACAGCAGTAAAAACGGTAAGTCTTTCCATCAACAGGCTCCAGCGAGAGCTCCTCGCGTCTTTCGGTATCAAACAACCTCACACGAAGAGCTTTACCCACCGGACCGCATCGGAGCAAGTGCAACGTCGCTTCGAAAAAATTCCATCTATCCCATCCATCTGCGGTTCACCCCACCAACCAACTCGCACCATTGCAAACCCCTCCTTTTCTGATATCCTTCCCCCGTGAGCAAGAAGACCAAAACCATCATCAAAGGCATGATCCCCATCATCGGAGTTGCCGTTGTGCTGATCATCATGTCCCTTCTTGCCAATGCCCCCGGCCTCACCGGCGAGATCTTCGCCAAAATGCTCGGCTTCATGTTTACTCCGGTCCTACTGGAATGCTCCTTCGCCTTTCTCGGAATCGTCGCCCTCTTCTGGGTGAACCACATCCGCCTCAAAGCGGAGGGAGAGGAATACGTCACCCTTGAAATCCAAGACGACTCAGACGAATCTCAACAATGAACCTTGGCGAACTTCGCGAAAACTACACCAAGGGAGGAATCCGCACCGCCGGGATGGATGCCCATCCCTTCATCCAGTTTGAAAAATGGATGGAGCAGGCCAAAGAGGCTCAAATTATCGAGCCCAATGCCATGACACTCGCCACGAGCAATGCCAGCG
>JALZWA010000001.1 GCA_023299815.1 Akkermansiaceae bacterium | reverse complement strand
TGGTTTGTGCTGCCCCATTAAAGGTTACGTTATTCCCATTTCCGTCAGAAAGTGTAATGGTGCCATCACCATTATCTGCAAAAGAAAATGATGAAGAAGAGGCCCTGAAGAATGGCGATCCAAATGACCCAAATAGTGATTCGGGATTGGGCGGGGGAAGGAGCCGGTGAATTCATATCTTTTTTACAAACTGGGATTTTAATTTCATGGGGCCGATCCCCTCCACCTTGCAGTCGATATCGTGATCCGCTCCAGGCGAGAGGCGGATGTTCTTCACCTTGGTGCCGATCTTGAGCGTGGTGGAAGTGCCCTTTACCTTTAGGTCTTTTGTGAGTTGGACGCTATCGCCACTCTGAAGTTCATTTCCGTGCGCATCCCTTGTGATGGCTGCTTCTGCGGCCGCAGCCGCTTCCTCGGCCGACCACTCATGCCCACAATCTGGGCAGTTAAAAAGGGGGCCGTTTTCGTAGGTGTATTCTGACTGGCACTCGGGGCAGCTCGGGATCTCGCTCATGCGAGTGATCTAAGCGAGAGATGTTCCCAGAGGCCACTGGAAAAAATACACCCCCCAGCACTGAAAGCACTGGAGGGTGGTTGAACAAACAACAAACAACATATGAAAGGAGCTGACGAATCAGTCCCTACCACGGATTTATAAATCACCCCTTTTCGACATTTTACCAGAAAAAATGATTAACAAACCAAAAATAATTCAAATGCTCCTCTAATAATTGAGTTCGATGGGGGATATTTGGGCACGGAGGTGATCCCTAAGATCGTAGATCTTATCAGCTAATAGGAGCTTAATTTTTCGAATATCTTTAGAATTATTCTGTCACTGGCACGTCGAAATCATCATACTCCTCTTCTCATCCAGACAAGGTGCCTTGGTGGCTGGTGTCGAATTTTCTAAGTCATGACTTTTTCTCCCTCAGTATACCTTGCCGTGGATCTCGGCGCTGGGAGTGGCCGAGTGATTGCGGGTCTTCGGGGTGAGGAAGGACTTTCGCTTGAGGAGGTGAATCGCTTTGAGAATCGTCCCTTGGTCAAAGGCGATTCGTTTTACTGGGATTTTGAAGCGCTCTGGAAGGGCATCATGGAAGGCTTGAAGCTTGCGGTGGAGAAGTATGGTGCGGATGCCATTATCTCGATAGGCGTCGATACTTGGGGGGTGGACTATGGCCTCGTAGATCAGGAAGGAAAGCTGCTCGCTGGGCCTCGGCACTACCGGGACATGCGCACCTGCGGAATCATGGAAGAGGTGGAGACTCGCATCTCTGTAGACAGCATCTTTGAGAAGACAGGGGTCCAGTTCATGGAGATCAATACTCTGCCCCAGCTCGCGGCAGAGCTGAAGGATCTTGATTCTGTCCTGCCTCAAGCAGATAAATTTTTGCTGATGCCTGATCTCATCAATCATCGTCTCACAGGGCAGGCATTTTGTGAGCGGACGAATGCGAGTACGACTCAGCTCTACGATCCTCAGAAAAAGGACTGGTCGGACCCGCTGTTTGAGGCGGTGGGGATTCCTCGATCACTCGCGCCAAAATTGATCGACGCGGGGGATGTGCTAGGTCCGATCTTAGGAGAGATCGCGGCGAAGACGGGGTTGTCTCCCGCCACCAGAGTGATCGCGGTGGGAAGCCATGACACCGCGTCGGCCGTGGCAGGTGTGCCAGCGGAACCGGGAAGTAATTTTGCTTATCTGAGTTCCGGGACCTGGGCACTTCTGGGAGTGGAGGTCGATGAGCCCATCATTTCTCCTCTGGCCCGAGAGTATAATTACACCAATGAGGTGGGGGTTTTTGACACGATTCGCCTTTTGAAAAACATCAATGGCCTCTGGATGGTGCAGGAGTGCCGGAGGATCTGGCGGGAGCAGGGAGAGGACTGGACTTATCTGGATCTCGCTCAGATGGCGACGGGCGCGAAGAAACTGCAGTCCTTGATTGATCCCGATGATGGTCGCTTTTACCGGAGGGGGAATATGCCACAGATGATCTGTGATTTTTGCCGGGAGACTGGTCAGAAAGTTCCCGATGGGCCTGCGGAGATTTTGCGTCTGGTCGCGGACAGCCTCGCGCTGAAGATTCGCTTTGTGCTGGAGCGGCTTGAGGAGGTGATCGGGCGGAGAATTGAAGTTCTCCATATCACGGGTGGTGGCGCGCAGAATGATCAGCTGAATCAGAGTATTTCCAGCTGCATTAATCGGACGGTCATTGTGGGGCCTTGTGAGGCGACGGCTGCCGGAAATATCATCATGCAGATGGTGGGAGCCGGTGAGATAGGCAGTCTCGCGGATGGGCGGAGCCTCGTGCGGGGGTCATTTGAGAGAAAGTATTTTGAGCCTGCGCATCCCGTGGAGTGGGAAGATGCCTACCAGCGCTTTGTAAAGCTGATGGCAAGGTAGGGCTCAGGGAGGGCTCAGGGAGGGCTCTATTTTTGCTGAAAAGAGACCCCGGTTGGAAGTTGGCGATAAGTCTGACCTGCGGGGGTGAGAGAATTATCCTTACCGACGAGTTCGCGGGATTTCTCGACCCAGTTGAAGGGGGCGTAGCGCTCTACGAAATCGGTCTCCTCGAGCATTTTCACCATCGCTTGGATGGCTTGCTTTTGCTCGAGAGGTTTTGGATCGCGGGGCTTGGTCCAGTGGGCTCCGTTATTCCACTCAGTGACCCAGAGCGGGCGCTGGGTGCGCTCGTGAATTTGTTTGAGGAACTTGTAGAACTTGGCGGCGGCGGCTTTGCCATCGCCGGGGTTACCGACAGCGCGGTAGTAGTGCACCGTGATGAAGTCGACTCGGAGGTTTTTTTTGTCCGCCTTATCCATGAACTCGTAGAGCCACTCGAGGCCGCCATCGGAGGTGGAGGGGGAGCCGAGGCGGAGGCCGGTGCGCATGAGCTCGGGCCAGCCCTTGAGGGCGGCCTCCACCTTCATGTTCGCTTGGTCGGGTCGGTCGGGTTCATTGAATCCCAGGAGGTGGATCGCGCCACGTTCCTTCCAGTTTTGTTTTAGATTGGGCCAGTATTGCTTCTGCTTGATCGGGACGTATTCCCAGTCGAGATCAGACTTACGATTGAGGTTCCAATTATAGCCCCAGCTGGTGTCGAGCTCTTTGCTGAGGTTACCCGCAATGCCCTTCTTGCCAGTCCAGCGCCAGGGGAAGACGCGGATGAAGGCCACCTTTTCAGAAAGCTGAGGGGGGAGTTGGGTGAGGACGATGTCGTGGTCCTGCGCGACGTAATTTTTACTGAAGCCGGAGCCATCGGCCTTGCTGGCGAGGGTGGCCATGTAGCCTCGCTTGAGGATGAGGGAGGCGGGGCTGAAGGAGGTGAGCTTTTCGGCCCCAAGTTTTTCATAAGGGTGAATGCTGAGGTTTGTTCCTTGATGGGCTTCCTTTTTAAAAAGAGAGAGGGCGGGAAAGGTCGGGCCGTGGGGGATGATCACGCTTCCCGAGGCATGAGAGGCGATGCGGATGTTATGATCGAGTTTGGCAGGGGAGTTGTTGACAAAAAAGTGGTCGAGAAACTTCTGAGAGACTTGGGAGGGTTTAAGCTGATGAAAGAAGACCCAGCCATCCGGTTCAGTGAAGTGAATGGTAGAACCGCGGAGGACCGAGCCGGTGCCGCTGAGGTGGAGTTCGCTTCCGGCTTTTGGGGTGTAGAATTGATTGGTGAGTTTCTTGACGGTGCTTTGTTGGTAGCTTTTCCGGAGGGTGAGGGGCTTACCTGTCTTCAGAATGGGGGTCGCTTTTTTAGGTTTTTCAGCGAGCAGCTTGAGGTGCTTCTGATCTGCCTGAGAGAAACTGCTGAGAGGGATTTCGGAGCGGGTTCCTGATGAGTCCTCCACGAGCGCGTAGCCGTTTGAGCTGGCGATGATCTTAAGTTCGACGTGGGCATTGAGTCCTACGATCTCCCACTCGCGGGCCGAGGACCAACAGCTGATAAGAAGGGTGATGAGGGCGATTTTTTTAAAGATCATGATATCGAGATGTCGCTCAGGGAGCACATGTTGCTCTGGCTTTGTAGAAAAAGGGAAAGGAAAAAGGGAAAGGAAAAACTCCAGAGTGATAAGGGTGGTGGCTCTCGTAGCGGAATTTGATGGGCCGTCTCAGGAGTCTTGTTTTTCCTCCCAGAGACGGCGCTTTTTCTTGGTGAGCCGGCCCTGATCACCGAGCTTGCGAGTTGCGCGGTTTTCTCGCTGTGCGAGTCTACGGTTTTCCGCTTCGGCGAGGACTTCAGCGGGGGTGTGATCGATGAATGCGGAGCTCGCGAGCGAGGCTTTCACCCGCTTTTCGATGAGTTCAACCACTTCCACCGAGCGCTTGTGCGAGCCATCGAGCGAGGGAACCTCAAGCTGGTCTCCCTCCTTCAGCGAAGTGCTGGCCTTGATCGGGTCGCCCCGGCGCTTGATTTTATGCGCGGCACAATCGTGCGCCGCCTGACTCCGCGTCTTGTAGAAGCGGGTGGCCCAGAGCCATTTGTCAGCGCGCATAGGGAAAGGAAGTTAGGCTGCGGGGAGGTGATGGCAAGGATCATCAAGACTTGCCGCTGAGAGATGCCGCCGCTACACCAGTCGCATGCTCGCTAAGCGCATTATTCCTTGTCTCGATGTCACCAATGGCCGTGTGGTCAAGGGAACCAATTTTGTCGACCTTCGCGATGCTGGAGATCCGGTCGAGTGCGCCATTGCCTACAACGAGCAGCAGGCGGATGAGATCGTCTTTCTCGATATCACGGCCTCATCAGATGGTCGTGAAACGATGGCCGATGTGGTGAAAGAGACTGCATCTAAATGCTTCGTCCCGCTCACGGTTGGCGGAGGGATCCGCACCGTCGAGGATATGCGCCGCATGCTGCTCGCGGGCGCTGATAAGGTGGGGGTGAACACCGCGGCGATCACGCGGCCGAATGTCGTCGATGAGGGAGCGAAGGCTTTTGGAAATCAGTGCATCGTGGTGGCGATCGATGCGAAGCAGATCGGCAATGGGAAGTGGGGCGTCTTTACGCACGGCGGACGCAATCGCGTCGAAGGGCTCGATGCGGTCGAGTGGGCCAAGGAAGTTTATAATCGCGGAGCCGGCGAGATCCTTCTCACCAGCATGGATGCCGATGGCACGAAGGACGGCTACGACATTTCACTCACTCGCGCGGTGAGCGAAGCGGTGGGCATTCCGGTGATCGCTAGTGGCGGAGCGGGGAATCTCCAGCACATGGTGGATGTTCTTGATGAAGGTAAAGCGGATGCGGTTCTCGCGGCGAGTATCTTCCACTTCGGCCAACACACCGTGCCGGAAGCGAAGGACTACTTTAAAAAGCACGGCGTCCCCGTGCGGCCCGCTACGGTTGGGCGCTAGTTGGAGTCAGAGGAGGGCGATTATACATGATAGACTCATTTTTAAGTAGTCGTTATTTTCGCAAAATACTTATCAAAAATAAGTTGTTCGTATTTAGGGAGGTTGCTTGGATGGCAAATCTCCTAACATGAAAACTAACAATAATACTAAAAAAGTTGCGGCCTCATTGCTTGCACTCGCTGTCACTGCTGGGCTCTCAAATGCTCAGACCTTTGACTTCACGTTCGACAGTGGCTCTGGCCCAATTCTCGAGGGTCACATCGATGCTGATACGGACAACCTCTACATCACATCGTGGTCCCAAAATCAGGGCTCGCTGTTTTTAACTCCCGAGACGAGTGAGCTTCCGCTTACTTTTTCTGCCTTTGCTGCTCCGTTGGGTTTTCCTTTTACGAGTGGACCAACCTTCGACGTTACGAACGATTTTATTAATGAATTCGAAAGTGGGGAATTCGTTTTCGTTTCAGACAAGCTTCTTAGTGAGATTGATTATGTTGGAGGAAGCAGTAGTCAGAACCTTAACTCGGTGATCGAGTTTTCGAATACAGGGCGGTGGAATCTTAGAATTGCCGCTCTTCAGAGTGGCGGGAATGGAAGCATTACCGGTGATGTCACGGTTACTCCAGAGCCTTCTTCAAGTTTGCTTGTTGCTCTTGGTGTTCTCGGATTCGCTGCGAAGAGACGTCGCTAAAAGTTCTCCAACTAACAAACATGATTCAAGGAAGGGAGGCCCTAAAAAGGCCTCTCTTTTTTTATTGGTCGGTTTCTCCCGTTCGCGAGATCCAGCGGAGGGCAAGCCAGCCGAAGAATCCCACGCCTGCGAGGTCGAAGCAGAAGTCAGCGAGCGATAGGGTGCGGCTGGGGATCCAGTGCTGGGAGATTTCCTCGGCAGCGATGAGGAAAAGAAGGGCTATGAGAACCTGAAGGGTGGCCTTTTTCGGCGGAGAGGGGAGGCGAGGTGCGATGGCAACCACGGCGAGGAAGCTCAATCCGCCCATGAGGAAAAAGTGGCCCGCTTTGTCGAGGTAGGGCATGCCGCCGAGCCGACCGAGCCACGGCATCTCGGTTCCGGAGTTCACCTGCACGATGACGTAGACGATGAATCCCGTGAAGGCAAGGAGGGCGATGGGGGCAAGGGATCCGATGCGGCGCAGCATGAGGCTGGATTGTGATCTGAAATGGTCAGGTTGCAAAAGAAAGAAGCTCTGCCATAATGCAGGATGCTCTGAATACTCTGTAAAGTCACTGAGACGAGATCCGGTCGGATCTGGCTCGGTATCATCGTTCTTCTCGTTACGGTCGCCCTTGCCTATGATCGCTTGGCGACATGAAATTCCTGCTCTTTTTACTCCTTCCTCTGATGGCTCATGCGGAGTTTCTCGTGGAAGTTTCGGGGGTGAAGAATGACACGGGGAAGGTGGGGATTCTCGTTTTCGCTCAGGCTGAGGGTTTTCCTGAGGAAAGTGAAAAGGCGCTTCATAGGATCGAGCAAAAGGCAACGGCAGGAACGGTCGTCTTTAAAGTGCCTGACCTGAAGCCTGGGAGCTACGCATTCGTGGTCCTTCATGATGAAAACAAGAACCGGAAGCTCGATAAGAACTTCTTCGGCTACCCGAAGGAGGGGGTCGCCATTTCTAACGCGACCAAGATCGCTCGTCCTAAGTTTGCCAAGGCACGGATCGTGAATCCCAAGTCTCCGCTGAAGCTCAAGTTGCTTTACCCCTAGCGGGAACCTGCTAAGTCTTCGCCGTGGGTTACGAAGATCGCGAATACATGAGACCGGGGCAGGGGATGCGCCCGCCGGGCCATTTCGATGGTGCTCCGGTGGCGAAGGCTCTTTTTATCTCGAATATCGCGATTTTTATTTTGGGAATTGTTTTGATGCCCAGTGATAGCCCGGTCTTTGCGCAAACTCCGCTGGAGAAGTGGGGGGCCTTTTCAATTGAGAAAGGTTTTTTTGATTTTCAAATCTGGCGGATTCTGACCTTCCAGTTTCTTCATGCTGATGGGGGCCATATTCTAGGTAATATGCTGGGGATCTTTTTCTTCGCGCCTCACGTGGAGCGCTGGATGGGGAGTCGGCCTTTTGCTTTTTACTATTTTATGTGTGGGATCGCAGGGGTGCTCTTCTTCGCCCTTCTCTACTTCCTTCCCGGGGTCATGGATCAGTATCTTCCCTCTACTCCGATGGTCGGGGCTTCGGCTGGGATTTTTGGGATCCTGGCGGCGTTTTATAAGATCGCCCCGAATGCCAAGGTGCTTCTCTTTTTTATCATCCCGATGTCGATGCGGGTTTTCGCGATTGGCTATTTTGTTATTCAGGTTCTCACGGTCGTCTTCAATGGTGACAATGCAGGCGGTTCGGCAGGGCATTTGGGAGGGGCGCTCTTTGGGCTTTCTTTAATCAAGTATCAACCGCTGCGCTCTTGGCTGATCCGGATTTCTCAGATGGGTCAGGGAGGGGAGAATCCCCGGGTGAAAAAGGCGAAGATTGTTCGCGAGCGCAGCCTGTCGCCGATCGAGCAGAGCAAGGAGGTCGACCGAATCCTCGAAAAAATTTCAGCCCATGGAATCCAGTCGCTCACCGATAAGGAGCGAGCAACTCTCGATAAAGCCCGCCGCAAATGACCGATCAAGAAATGATGACCTGCGCCGATCCTGGTCGCCAGATTGAGAGACTCCGCGCCATCATGCACCGCCTCCGTGCTCCGGGTGGCTGCCCTTGGGATGCCGAGCAGACTCACGAATCGATTATTTCGAATCTCATCGAGGAAACCTACGAAACGGTTGCCGCAATCAAAGCGGGGGATGATGAAAATTTAGAAGAAGAGCTCGGCGATGTCCTGCTCCAAGTCGTCTTCCATGCGGAGATCGCGCAGGAGGATGAGCGCTTCGATCTCGATTCGATCGCTCGTGTTATTTCAGAGAAGCTCGTCCGCCGCCATCCGCATGTCTACGGAGCTTCAGAAGTGTCATCGACCGATGGTGTCTTGATGCAGTGGGAGGAAATTAAGCGCGCTGAGAAAGGCGATCAGGAAAAGCCCTATCTGCATGGTGTGGGTAATGGACTTCCTGCACTCTTGCGCTCATCTAAGCTTCAGAAGAAGGCGAGCAAGGTAGGGTTCGACTGGCCCAGCACCGATGGCATCGTGGAGAAAATTGAGGAAGAGTTTGGCGAGGTGAAGGAAGAGCTCGCGAAGCACCAAGTGGGCGAGCCCGCGAGTGCAGAGCTTCAAGCCGAGATCGGTGACCTTTTATTCATCGTGACGAATCTCGCGCGGAAGCTGGGAGTTGATCCGGAAGTCGCGCTGGAGGGGACGAACCAGAAGTTCCTCGACCGCTTCGCCTACATCGAGGCTTGCCTGAAGCGAGATGAGGTTTCGCTTGAGGACGCGACGCTGGAAAAGATGGACGCTTATTGGAACGAGAAGCGTAAGGCGTAGGATAGTCCTTCTAGGCTGTCTTCTGAGACAGGATTCCTTTCCCCAGAGGGGTTTAAGAAACTAGCGCGGGGTTTCGTTTCACTCCACCCCGCGCTCCATTTTTTCTGCCCCTCCCGGGGCGGCTTGCATGGTGACGCGCGGTAGAGGGCGGGGAAGATAACCGGGACGGTCGTCCTACGCCTGCTACTTCGTGAAGTAATAAGCGGTGAAGCTGACGGTCTTCTTTGAGTCGGCGGGGACCTTTACTTGGAACTCGATGGTGTTCGCATTGATTTTCTCGAACTTCATCGAGTTCTTTTCGATCTCCCAGTTCGACCAGCGCCAGAGCGGCTCACGGACGATGATGGTTTTCTCTTCTTCTGAGCGATTGGTGAGGGTGATCTCGAAGCTTTCGCGGATCCATTCTTCTGACTGACTCACTTCAAAGTTGGTCGTCTTGTGCTCGCCGAGGAGGTCAAAGGCGGTGCCGGTCTGGACCGAGATAATTTCATTCTTCGGGGTGTGGGTGATTTTGTTTTCTCCGACGAACTCGAGGTTGCCATCCGTTTCATCGCTCCGGTAGAAACGGACGGTTCCGGCAGGGAAGGGGACGCCGAGTCCGTTCTCCTCTGAGTTCTTAAACTCCCATGAGGTGAAGACTTCTTTGGGGTAGTTTTTCTTCATGGGATGGTAGTTCCACCCTCCGTAGAAGCGCTGTCTTGAAGGGGAGTAGACGTAGGTCTTACGAGCCTGGACCTTGGCTGAGTTGAGGAATTCGACCTGCTTCGTCTCCTGATCACGAAGGGTGATCGGGCGGGGGAGGCCGTAGAGGTGGAAGTCATCGAAGCTCTTTTGGGTCACTTGTTTTTTTTCAACGCGTGAGTAACCCTCTAGAGAAGCTCCAGGGAGCCTTGAAACGTTCGGCGAATTCGGTCGCTGCACATTGACATCACCCGCGACGAGCTTGACGGAGGCATCCTTAAAAGCGGTGCCACTGGTGTTGCTGAGGGTGACCCAGCCATTCAGGGTGACCATTTCGCCTTCCTCGGGGGCTACGACGTTGTAGGTAGCTTGCCAGCTGAAGCCGCCGGTCATGTAGGAGAGTTGGGCATCGAGAGCGGCAGGCTCTGGGCTCTCGATCTGCCAGTTGAGGGTGGGGCGGAGGATGGAGTCATCACCGAGCGCGGGGAAAAGGGGGAGGCCGGGGAGGGAGAATCGCAGGGCGCCACCCACCTCAATGATGGGTGTCTGCGCGCGTCCGCCGGGGTTGTGACCGGAGCGCACGATCTTGCCTCTCAGGATGGGTGTTGAACCATCGGGGTTGCGCTTTTCAAAGCTGATCGTCTTTCCTTCAAAGTGCTGGAGGAGGAGAGACTGGGAGACGGGGTCATTGCGGTAGCCCTGCTCAAGCACGGAAAAGGCGATCTTTCCTGCGGGATCACGGAGGACGACCGAGTCGGGGCGGACTTGCGCGGTGGCGCGATCGAAGCTGACTTGAGTGACGCCATTTTTTAGCTCAAGAGGGACAGTCTCGCGGACGACGGCGACGCCTTGATTGTAGATGGTAAGGCCGGGATTTGCGAAGGCGGCGGGGGCCACGAGGAGGGGAAGGAGGTAGGATTTTCTCATGAAATGGGTTGCGTGATTAAGGGCATTACTACTCTTTATTGCGGCTCAGGACCAATATTGTGACATCTTTTTTTTGTCGTTGCCCTTTTTGCTGCGCTCCCTTACTTCCTCCTTCGTCAGGAACCGCGGAGTGTGGGCTGGTGGACCGGGTCAGGTCGGAAACGAAGCAGCCCCAACTTGTCCCTCATTGCCGTGGTTTCCTGGCATTTTTTGTGCCCAGAAATTAGACCTAGGAGTGTCTGATGTCCTCGGCAGAGGTGATGAAGACGATGTCCTCAGCGATGTTCACGGCAAGGTCGCCGATGCGCTCTAGGCTGCGGGAGATGAAGAGAATGTTGAGAAGAGATTCAGTGTTGTTCTCTGAGCTTTCGGCAATTTTTGAACTGAGTGATTTACTCAGGTTATGGTGGATTTTATCGACCTGGCTATCCATCTCGATCACGGCGAGAGCGCCTTCTTCATCAACGTCGGAAAAGGCGGTAATAGCTGCCGAGACGATCTTTTCAGCCTCTAAGAAGAGGGGTTCAAGGAGGCGGACTTCATCGCAGCCACCTGCTTTGAGAATCTTGCGGGAGCGCTTCGCGCAGGTGACGGCGTGGTCCCCGATGCGCTCGATGCTGCGGCAGATGTTGATCGAGGAAAGGACGAGCCGAAGGTCGGAGGCGACGGGGTTGAAGCGGAGGAGGATGGACATTCCCTGCTCGTCGATCTTCTTCTCGGCGGCGTCGATGGCCTCGTCTTCATCGATGATATCAGAACAGAGTTCACGGTCCCCCTCCATGAGTCCTTTGAGTGATTTCTCTAAGGCGCTGAGTGCGGCGCCTCCCATTTCGATCACGCTGTCTTGAAGCTGAGCAAGGTCGGTGTCGTAGTTTTTGAGAATATGTCCTGACATGATTGTGGGAGTGAGATGGGTTTAACCGAAGCGTCCGCTGACGTAGTCTTCTGTTTGTTTTTTCTCGGGATTGCCGAAGATTTTCGTGGTGTCCGCATACTCGACGAGCTCGCCGAGGTAGAAGAAGGCGGTGCGGTCAGAGACGCGCGTGGCCTGCTGCATGTTATGGGTCACGATGACGATGGTGAAGTCTTCTTTGAGCTCGGCGATGAGTTCCTCGATGCGCGCGGTGGCGATGGGGTCGAGCGCGGAACAGGGCTCATCCATGAGGACGATCTGGGGCTTCACGGCGATGGTTCGGGCGATGCAGAGGCGCTGCTGCTGACCGCCGGAGAGGCCGAGCGCGCTGGAGTCGAGGCGGTCTTTGACCTCGCTCCAGAGGGCTGATTTTTTCAAAGATTCTTCGACTGCTTGATCGAGAATGGCCTTGTTCTTGATCCCTTGGACGCGGAGTCCGTAGGCGACATTTTCATAGATCGACTTAGGGAAGGGGTTGTATTTCTGGAAGACCATGCCGACGTGTTTGCGGAGCTCGATGGCATCGACATCATGTGCGTTGATGTCTTGGCCTAGGATGGAGATCGAGCCGGAGGTGACCTTTGCGGTGTCGACGAGGTCATTCATGCGGTTGAGACAGCGCAGGAGGGTGGACTTGCCACAGCCGGAGGGTCCGATGAAGGCGGTGACTTTTCCGGCAGGGATCTCAAGCGAGATATTGCGCAGGGTGTTGGTCTGACCGAGATCGTAGCTGAAGCTGAGATCATCGATCTGGATGATGGGTTCGTTCGCTGCCACGAGGGGGGCATCGGCTGAGTCGAGAGTGACCGGATCGTTCATGAGGAAAAAGGGTTACCATTTAAGTTTAGCGCGGAAGCGGGCCCGCAGGATGATGGAGATCATGGCAAATCCCATCACGAGAAGAAGGAAAACAAAGACGGAGCCGTAGCGCATGTCGCGGACGGCCTCGGCATCTGGGATGCGGGCCGAGACGGTGTAGATGTGGTAAGGCAGTGCCTGCACGGATTGAGTGAACATGTCCGAGAACCAGAAGAGGGGTGAGCCATCCGCTTCTTCCCACGGTAGCTTCGCTTTGTCGGCGACGGCGGCGGTGAACATGATGGGCGCGGTCTCGCCTGCGACACGGGTGACACCAAGAACGGAGGCTGTGAGAATCCCGGGAGTGGCATAAGGGAGGACGGCGGTGCGGATCATCTGCCACTTGGTCGCGCCGAGGGCAAGCGAGGCTTCGCGGAAGCCTTTCGGGACCGCTTTGAGCGATTCTTCACAGGCGGCGATGATGACGGGCAGAGCCATCACGGCGAGAGTAAGTCCTCCGGCGATGAGGGAGTTGCCCCAGCCTTGGAAGCTGAGGAAGCCATCGGAAAAGGGAACCTTGAAAGCGGCGACGGAAGTCTCTGGATTCACCTCGTAAGTGAGAACGGGGAACCACGGAGCGAGGCAGAAGAAGGCGAAGCCGAAGAGTCCGTAGACGATGGAGGGAACTCCGGCGAGGTTCATGATGGCGAGTCGGATGGCGCTTACCATGCGGCCGTGTCCGGCATATTCATTGAGATAGATCGCGGCGGAAACTCCGACAAAGAGCGCCACTGACATGCAGACAACGACGAGAAGAGCGGTTCCCACGAGAGGTCCCCAGATGCCTCCGCCTGAGTAGGAAAAGGTTTTCTCGTCTTTGATGACGGTGCCAGGGTTTTCCTCTTTGTAGGTTCGGTAGTCAGAGGAATCCATGCGGATGACTTTGTTCTCGGTGTCCTTAAATTCGACGAGAGTCTGTGGACTCTTGAAGATGAAGTCGGTGTTCACGAAGGGAGCCTCGGCTTTAAAGAGGACGGGAGCGCCATCGTAGGTGATCTTTCCAAAAATGAAGAGAGCACAGGCGAGAACGAAGTAGGTGAAGAAGGCAAAGACGATCGAGACGAAGCGATCTTTGTTCTTCTGTTTATTCGAGGAAGCGACAAAGGGATTTTTAAGCATGACCAAGACGTTTGATAATGCGCTGGGCAGCGACGTTGATGATGAGCGAGATGGTGAAGAGGACGAAGCCGATGAGGAAGAGGGCGCGGAAGTGAAGGGTGCCCTCGGAAACCTCGCCCATTTCTTGCGCGATGATTCCGGTCATGGTGTGGGTGGGCTGGGTAAGGACACCGACTCCTGCGGACCAATCGGGGAGAGAGATTTTGTTACCGGCTACGAGAAGAACGACCATCGTCTCTCCAATGATGCGACCGAATCCGAGGAGGACGGCGGCGAGAATTCCGGAAATGGCGGTGGGGACGATGACCTTCGTGATGGTCTGGAGTTTGGAGGCTCCGAGAGCGAGCGAGACTTCATTGTAGGCCTTGGGCACGTTGTTGAGGGCATCCTCACAGAGGGTGAAGATGGTGGGGACGGCCATGAGGGCGAGGAGGAGGCCGGCATTGAGAATGTTGAGTCGCTCCTGCATCGGGAAGCCGGGGATCCATGAGAGGGCACCGATCTGGCTCAGTTCGCGGAGGCCCTCGCCGAGGACCATGATGCCGAAGAATCCAAGAACAACGGATGGGATCGCTTGGATGAGCTCGATCGCGGGTTTGATGAAAGTTTGCTCCCAGCGAGTGGCGAGGCGATTGACATAAATGGCGGCGCCGATGGAGAAAGGAACGGCCACGACGAGGGCGATGACGGAGATCATCAACGACCCGGTGAAGAGGGGAAGGAGGCCGTAGAAATCGTGCCACGAGCTGTTGGTGACCCAGTCAGCTCCGAAAAAGAATTTCATCGAAGAACCGAAAAAACCGAGCCGCTTGTTCCACTCCCAAGCCGAAGATTTTTCGAGGCTCTTATCGAGTTTTTCGATCAGAGCGGGTTGTCCTTTTTTGACTTGCTTGATGAGGTCAGCGGCGGCGGGCGAGCCGAGATTTTCAGGGAGCTTGGCGATGGCAATGGCCAACTTTTCTTTGAGGTCGGAGATCGCCTCGCGGTGTTCGTCTTTGGAATCAGCAAGAACTTGGGTGCGCTCGGCGAAGGGGAACTTGTCTCGAATGACGATGGCTTCAGCTTCGGCGATTTGAGCCTTCTTGAACTCTGGGTCAGTGATGGTATTGGCTCCTTGGAGGAGGGCAGCCTTGCGCTCTACTGCTGATTTATCAGCGGTGGCGTCCTTCGTAACCTGGGCTGCAATCTTGACGAGTTTTCCGCGGAGTGACTTGAGCTTCGAGCCAGCGGCGGAGATTTCGCTCTTAGCGACCTCGAACTCGTTCATGCCGTTCTTGAGTTCTTGCTGAGCTTTTTTGACGTAGGCGGGTGGCTCTTCTTCGACCGGATCGTAGTCGATCATGGCCGCTTTTAGCTCGGTCCAAGTGGTGTCGGTGAGTCGGCCGTAGGAATCAATCTCTGCGCGGTCTACTTTTTCAAGAAGTGCGGTGATGAACTGCTTCCAGTCAGCTTGCGCTTTTTCAAGGGAGGCGGGGTCATCCTCGGCGTCTTCGAGTGCTTCGATGAAGTCCTCACCATCGTCCTCGATGGGATCTAGGAAGGCTTCGAAGGAATCGCCGATGCCACGCTGATCGGCATATTGGTCATCGAGTTCCTGGAAGTAGGCTTGGTTGGTGAGGCTGACGAGCTTGGTATACTCATCCATCTCGTAGATGATCTGGCCGACATATTCCTGGCCAGACTTGCGGTAGAGCTCGAGGTCCTTGTGGTGCTGGGGAAAAAAGCGAATGGCTTCACTGATGAGGAAGAAGCAGATCAAGAAGAGCACCACTATGGAGATGGTGGCATTGCTACTGAAAAAACCTTTGATCCAACCCTGCAGATCGATGCCGAGTATTTTTCGGCCTTTGCGTTGAAAGTGCTTCGCCATGCGTGTGAAGTTGATGCGCTGTGTGGACGCACCGAGAGTGAAAAGGCGCGCCTGCTTTTTGCAGACACGCCTTTTGTGACAAATGTGTCACATGAGAGGTGATTCCCTCTCAGTGAGTTGATTAGTCAACAGGGATGAAACCGACCTTGGTGATGATTTCCTTAGCGGCGTCTGAATTAATGGACCAGTCGAGGAACTTCTTCGCTTCGCCGGTGGGTTCATTGACGGTGTAGTAGAAGAGCTTGCGGGAGAGAGGGTAGTCCGCCTTGTTCTTAGGCTTAGGAGAAACGTCATCTACCTTGAGAGCGCGGAGGCCGTCTTTGCCTGCATAAGCGAGACCGACGTAGCCGATGCCGTTGATGTTGCCTGCAACCTCGGTCGCGATCTGCTCGTTGCCTGCCATTTTCTGGGAGTCAGAGCTGTAGTCACGCTTGGCCATGGCAAGGCTTTGGAAGGTCTTGTAGGTGCCTGAGGTGGTGTTTCGGGTGTAGACGGAGATCTTACCGGGCTTGCCGCCGACCTCACTCCAGTCGGAGATGTCTCCGGTGAAGATGCCTTCGATCTGCTTGGTGGTGAGCTTGCGGACTCCGTTCCCTTTGTTGGTGACAACGGCGATCATGTCCCAGCCCGCAACGTGCTCGACGAGTTTCTGGCCCTTTGCAGTGAAGGAGTTGATTTCCTTTTCCTTAGCGTCGCGGCTGGACATTCCGATGTCAGCGGTGCCGGCGAGGAGGTTAGAGAAGGCCTGGGAAGATCCCTCAGCGGCGATCTCGAAGTCAGCTTTGTTGCCCGCCGCAAGGTAGGCTTCTTTGAGTTGGGGAACCATTTTGGCTCCTAGGGTGTCAGATCCTTTGATGACGACTTTCTCTTGAGCGAAAGAGGATCCTGTGAGCATTGCTCCGAGAGCAAGAAGAGCGGTGTATTTCATTTTTGTGGGATTTGTTTCTCGTCGTCTTGTTTGTGACGACAGCACCACAATAGGCGGGAATGCTCTCAGGGATAACGGACACGTGTGACTGTTTTGTCACAGATCGCTTTCGCTGGAAAAGAAACAGGCGCTTCCGAAACCGGAAGCGCCTGCATCATTGAAAAAGACGTTTTAAACGATCTTAGAAGTAAGCACGGAAGCCAGTCCAGAGGGTGTAACCCTCAATGTCCTGAGTTCCACCGCTGGTGTTTTCATACTCGGCACCGATCATGACCTTCGCGTTGTTGTCGGCGATGTAGTAGTTGAGACCGAGATAGAAGGTGTGGTTATCATCTCCAGATCCAGTTGAAGCGCCTTCATTGGAAGCGACGCGGCGAAGGCCACGGCTGCTGCTGCTCTGAGGGACACCACTGTCACCGGTGGCGTGTGCCCACTGGTAACGGAAGACTGCTTCCAGCTTCTCCGGAACGATGAAGGTGGAAGGGAGGATGACCAAACCGTAGACGTTTCCATTTCCCGTGTCACCATAGGTGGCCTGGGTGAGGAGGTCGACATCACCGTAAGTTGCGCTGTAGGAGAGAGAGGTTACCCAGTCGAAGTTGAAAGCGGAGTCAGCATCAGTTCCTGAATCAGCGTGGAGGAAGTCGGCGGTGATGCTGCCCTGAAGGGCATCGAAGGTGGCGCTTCCGTAGAATGCGGTGCCATCACTCCAGTCTGACAATGCTTCGTCGTCTGCTGTGGTGGAGAAGATGCCGGCGATATACTCAACGCCATTTTTCTCAGCGGTCAGGCGCACACCAGTGGGGCGAATCGCGCCGAAGCGGTTGTTGATGTTAGAACGCTCAACCGTCTTGATTTTCTTGGAAGAGATATGCTCTTCACCGCCGACGGCGACCTTATAGCGACCGTAAGCGATGGCGGCACTGTCAAATCCGAGGAAGTCCTTTTTGCCATATTCGAGGTAGAGTTCGTCAAATCCGTCATAGTCCAAGGCGGTATTGCGGAAGCCTCCGTCCTCAAGGTTGATTCGGCCGAGGGCCTTGAATCCGTTGAGGAATTTGACGGATGTTCCGAAGCGCAAGCGGCGAAGCTCGTCACCATTTCCGCTGAAATTCTGATCAGAGTTTCCATCAGAGTAGTTCCACTGGTAGTGGGCACGACCGAAGATCTTCACCTCTTGGATGTAGGGGTTATCTGAGTTGGAGTAGAGTTTTCCGGCAGACTTAAGAGTTTCTGCCCAGTCACCACCAGAGGCTGATGCAACGAGAGTGGAGGCTGTGAGTGCTCCGATCGTTGTGAGGAGTGTGTTTTTCTTTTGGTTCATGTAGATCACGTGGTTCGTGTGATGCTCGTTTTCTAAACAGATTTTCAAAATCTGCCAATTTTTGATTGTGACAAATGCGTCACGGCTCTCATTAAAATATAGGCTTGCTAAGCCACTGATGAGGAATGTCTCGCATGAGGAGTCCATGATCGAAGGTAATGCTTCCTTCGGGAAAAAGGTTCAGGTCTTCAAAGTAGCGAGAGCGAATGTGAGAAACCGTCAGCGCTGATGCCTGCCAGTCATCGACTTTTAAGAGAATTCCATCAAGGGTGCAGGAGTTCGGTCGGGAAGAGTATCCCACGCAGCCTGCTTCAAAAAAGTCTGATGATTCTTGGAGGCTACTAAAAATGGAATCTGCTGGAATTTCCTGCGCCTCTCGCGCGGCGACTTCTAACAGGACTTCATTTTGGTGTCTGACGGCGATTTCTATTTCGTCATTCTGATCCTGATCCTGAATAGAGAATTGAGAAAAGCGATGGACGCCGGGGAAGATGCGGCCGCCTGCGAGCGAGTTGAGGCGTGAGTCGGTGTCACGGCGGGGAACAAAGACGCCTTCTGAATCGTCTTCCCACTCCACGGCGAAGCGATGAGCGGAGTTCTCGCTCGCGATCCCAAAGAGGGAGGGAAAGCCTTTTGGCCGCAACTTTTCCAAACGAATGAGGCAGATACCGCCGATGGCATGCCCTCGCACGAGCTTGGGACGAAAGCCCTTGGGAAGGAGGGGCGCGACCACTTGTGGGTCGATCCTGTAGTTGAGTAAAAGGCGCCGCCGGATGACTCCGCTCATGTTTGGAATGTTCAGCATGCGGTAAGAGGCTAGCGGATTTGCGAAGATCCGCAATCGAGCAGGCTCAAACATCGTCCTCTCTCACTCGAAGGAGGTCAGAGCTTCGTCGCGACAATTTCCTGCCGGATGGTGCCGATGCCATCGACCCCGAGTTCTACGCTGTCGCCAATTTTGAGGAACTGGGGTGGGGTCATTCCCATGCCGACTCCGCCGGGAGTTCCGGTGGCGATGACATCGCCGGGGAGAAGGGTCATGAATTGCGAGATATAGGAAATGAGGTGATCGATGCGGAAGATCATGTCGTCCGTGTTGCTGTCTTGCCGGATCTCGCCATTCACCTTGCTCCAGATGCGGAGCTTCTGTGGATCGGGGACTTGCTCGGTGGGGATGATGGTGGGGCCAGCAGGGCAGAAGCCATCATGGCTCTTGCCCTTGTTCCACTGGCCTTGGCGTTCCTTTTGCCAGGCGCGTTCGGAGTAGTCGCAGAGGACGAGATAGCCCTGGACGTAGTCGAGGGCTTCCTCTTGGGTCACCCTTTGCGCGCGCTTGCCGATGACGATTCCGAGTTCGACTTCGTAGTCGAGTTTCTCAGCGCCCGGTGGGAGTTCGAGCGGGGCAAAGGGCGCGGCCCAGCTGCTGGGTGCTTTTTGAAAAAGGACGGGCTCGCTGGGGATCTCGCCGCCGAGTTCCCTGACGTGAGCGGCGTAGTTCTGGCCCACGCAGATGATTTTTGACGGTTGAGGGAGGGCGGTGTCGGTCATGGGTATTTGAGAAAATGGTCCGTCAGGGAGAGGATGAAGGGGCGGTGGTTGGGCGGGCTGTCTTGCGCCCATTTGGTGAAGCATTCTGCGAGCGAGAGGTCTTTCTTGGCAGGGGTTTTATTAAGGGTGGCGAGGGCGAGGAAGTTTTTGGGTTCGTTTTTGAAAAGGGGAAGAAGGGTCGCCGCCATCGCGCCATTGAGAGGTCGCAGGGTAGAGTCAGCTCGCAGCTGGGTTCGATGCTGTGCGTAGAAGAGAGGGAGCTTCTCGAGATCGACTTTCTCGCGTGAGGCGATGATTTTCTGAGCGTAGTCGCTGAGGTGATGGCGGTAATTTTTCAAATGCGGGAGTGGGGCGTGCTTCTCCCAAGTGACGCTCAGGGTTTGCAGCGCGTGGAGCGAGGCGATCTCGCAGAAGGTCTCTTCCAGCCACTTGTTTTCCGGCGCGTCATTGCGGAAACCGCAGCGGACGTGCATGAGCTCGTGGGCGAATTGGTAGACGTATTGCGACCAGTAGGTGCTGCGGACATTGAGGTGAATGATGACCTCGCCGCGCGGGCTGCGATCGTAGAGAGTGAGCGGGCCTTCTCTTGAATTCGTGACGTAGAGCGGGGGGATCTTGGCGTCGGGGAGTGCGAGGACGACCGACTCAAGCAGGGCGCGGACATTTTTTTCTGACGTGTCGAAGCTCTTGGTATCGATCCTGATTTGGCCCGTAGCGAGGCAGGGGAGGAGGAGCAAGAGCTTGAAAAAGCGGCTCATTTTTTCCGGTGCGGGAGGCGCTTTCCTTTGAGACGAGCCTGGATGAGGTCGTTGCAGCCGCCGCTTTTGCGAAGCTTCTCGCAGTTAGCCTCGATTCGCAGTGATTGCCGCAGGGGCCGGTAGCCGAGCCGGCGGGTGACGCAGTCATTGAGAAGTTCGAGATGGGAGTCCTCGAACTCGACCACTTTGCCGCAGTCGACACAGACGAGGTGGTTGTGATTAGGATGGTCGACGAAGTTCGGGTCGTAGTTTTTTTGTCCATCTCCGAGATCGATCTCGTGGATGAGGTTCGCCTCCTCAAGTAGGCTGAGGGCTCGGTAGACGGTCGCACGGGAGGCCTTGGAGCCTTTAGCTCTGAGTCGCTCAAAGAGTTCATCAGGGGTGAAGTGTTCATCCGAGGCAAAGATCACCTCCACGATTTCATCTCGCTGAGCGGTCTGTCGGAGACCTTTCTTGCTGATGAACTCGTCGAGACGTTCGCGAATGTCCTTATCCATAGTAACTTTGTGAAGGATAGGGATTTTAAGCCCTCTGGGAATTCCAGAATGACGAGGGAGGCAAAAAAACAATATTTGAAATTTCCCCTCGGGCACTGAGCGTAATATAATTCCTGCATTATGAATCGACGCCACTTTAGCAAAATCACCGGATCCGCGCTTGCCGCTCTCACCGCGAATTCACTTGCTGACCACCACGGAGAGGGCAAAGTGAAACCCTTTCAATCAAAGTTTGGCCCCAATCCGGGCCTCCTTCCTACCGGTCCGAAGGGAAATGCAGACTACATTGATCAACTGAAGTTTGCTTACGATCTTGGCTTCCGCGGGTGGGAGGATAACTGGCTCAACAATAAGTCCGCCGAGGTGCACGCGAAAATCGGCGAGTTTATGAAGGACAGCGATATGGAGATCGGAATCTCGGTGATCTCCACCGGAAAAGGGATGCATTTTAACAAACTCACTGCCGAGAATAAGGAGTCTCTCAAAAAGGACATGCTGAAGGGCGTCGAGGTCGCCAAGCTGACCGGCCAGACCGTCATGACGATGATCCCCGGCGCGCGTGATGAGTCGATGACCCGCGAGGAGCAGATCAAGGGTGCTGCCGATGGGATGAAGTTCTGCTGCGATCTGATCGAGGAGCACGGTCTCATCATGGTGAACGAGCCGCTCTCTCACAAGATGGGTGGGAAGGAGCCGCTGCTTCGTTCTTTCGAGGACGGGCACATGCTCTGCGAGCTGGTGAACCGGAAATCCTGCAAGCTTCTTGCCGATTACTACCACGAAGGTCAGATCGGGCATGGCGAGAAATTCACTGAGCTGACTGACAAGGTTTGGAACCAGATTGCCTACGTGCAGTATGGCGGATCGCCAGGACGTAAGGAGCCCGGCACGGGGAAGCTGGATTATGTCGCACTCACAAAGCAGCTTCGCGAAAAGGGCTACACCGGAGTGATCGGGATGGAGCACGGCGCGAGTAAGAAGGGCCAGGAAGGCCTTGATGCGCTGCTTGAGGCTTACCGTAAGATCGACGCTTAGCGTCAAAATCTGTCTTCGAAAGTGATGAGATCTTTTTCTGCAAAGCTGCTCGCGCTGGGGGTGACTCTGTCGTCGGCCGCAGAGTTTCGCTTGGCCGACCTCGGGAAAGAGATCTTCTTTGATCAGAATCTCTCGCAGCCGGTCGGGCAGTCCTGCTCATCTTGTCACGATCCACAGAAGGCCTTCTCCGATCCTCGTCCGCTGTCTCCGGGTGCGGTTTCGGATCGAGTGGGCACGCGGAACGCGCCGAGTCTCATGTATGCCGCTCTCATTTCGCCGATGGCGGTGGAGGATGTTTATGATGATGAGGGCGAACTAAGTTACATCATAGAAGGGGGCCTCTTTCTGGACGGTCGAGCCTATGATCTGCTGGAGCAGGTGAAGCAGCCTTTCTTCGAAAAGCACGAAATGAACCTCTCGGGAGAGGACGAGCTGGCGAGGCGGCTGCGGCGCGCCAGCTACGCGACCCATTTAAAAAAATCGCTCAAGGAAGAGGACTGGGAGTCTGATGAAAAGGTGGCCGATCTCGCCTATCGCTCACTGGTGGCCTTTTTGCGCGAGCCTCTTTTCCGGCCCTTCAATGCGCGAATCGATGACTACTGGGCAGGTGAAAAAGACGCTCTCAACCCCGCCGAGCTGCGTGGTTTTGGGGTGTTCATTAATAAGGGGCGCTGCGCGACATGCCACTTCGTGGGGACTGGAGTGTGGCCCAAGCCTGTCTTTACTGACTATGGCTATGATAATCTAGGCGCGCCATCGCGGGGCGAGAAGGACCCCGGGCTTGGCATGCTGACGAAGCGCGATGACGAACTCGGCCAGTTCCGCGTGCCTTCTCTCCGGAACGTGGCTCTCACCGCGCCTTATCTGCACAATGGCTCGATCGCGACGCTGCAGGAGCTCATGGAATTCTATAACAGCCGAGACCTAGAGCCCGAGCGCTGGGGGAAGACCGATTACCCCGAGACGGTGAATCACGATGACATGGGCGATCTCAAGATGACCAAGGAGGAGGTCGAGGACCTCGTGGCCTTCATGTCCGCCCTTACGGATCAGAGTTTGTTAAAAATGAAGCCCGGCGATCTCCTCCCAGAGGCTCCCGAGGGAGTTCCCTCGACGGAATCCGCACGGACCTTTTTCGAACATCGTCCCGATCGTATTGACCCCGCAGCGGATCGCTAGCGGGTCTTCTCTTCGCGATATTTCTCGCTGAAGTGGTCTTCTATCTTGTTACCTTTGCGACCCAGGAACAGGGCGATGGCGATACAGACCCCGAAAGTCCAGTTTCCCTTGGCGTGGCCGAAATAGAGGCAGGCCGCTGTGAATCCCAAACCGAAGCAGATGAAGATGAGTGAGGTCGCACCGAGCTGGAGAGACTTGCGTGGGACCACAAGAAGGTCTTCTTTCTGGTTTTTCTTTAGGAGGTGCTGAAAGTCATCGCTGAGCATACGAGGGATGATGGACTCCGGCGGGCAAAGATCGAAGCGGATTTTTTCTCAAGAAGGACGATAAATTTAGGTCATTTTACAAATGACATTTCCATGCCCGCGAAGAATGTCTAAGCCTCCCCCGTGACCCTTAAGTTAGATTTTGAAAATGCCACCATCGCTGGCCTCGTCCTCGCCAAGGTTGGAAATCCCTCGCGAAACGAACCTCTTCAGACCTCGAAGCAGCTCTTCAAGGTAGAGGAGGAAGATCAGCCGACTCTCTCGACCATTTTTCTGCGCCCTTTTAAGAGCTTCAGCCTCGTGGGGCAGAAGTTTCACCACCACAGCTCGCTCGGGAAGCATGAGCTGAACACTCTTGTGGATGAGCTTTTTGCAGAGCCTGCATCGCTCTTAGAGAAGGGAAAGGAAATCGCGCAGCGGCTTCACAGCAAGTCGACGCACCCCAATATTAAGTCGGGTGATCTCTGTATGTCCCTGATTGAGGGGATTCAGATCGGAGAAGATCAGGTCCAAGGGCTGTGCATCCTGAAGTCCGAGAGCGTGACGCCATTTCTGAGCATCTCAGCGAGTGATGGAGACCTCCAGCTCAACACCGAGCACGGAATCAACCCGGAAAAAATCGACAAGGGCTGCCTCATCGTGGACCACTTCCAGAAGAAGGGCTTCTACGTCCTGACCTTCGATCGCGGGAGTTCGGAGTCGCGCTTCTGGGTGCGTGATTTTCTCAGCGTCATCCCCATCGCAGATTCTGCACTTCTTTCGAAAAAGGTCGCTGAAATGGCGGTCACCGCGATTTCAGAAAGCGCGCCGCCTCGTGCGGAAGGGGACGACTCTCCACCCTGGGACGTGAACAATGCCGCGCAGGAAGCCCTTTCTTATTTCGATGATAAGAAGCACTTCAGCATGCAGGAGTTTGAGGAAAAGGCCCTCCGCAGTGACGCCGCTCGTGAGAAATTCAAAGAAGAGCGCAAGCGAGTCGAAGAAGAAGACGGCGTGACGCTGGAAGAAGGCTTCGAACTTTCTCAGAAGGATATTTCCAAGGCTAAGAAGATGATGAAATCCATCATGAAGCTCGATACCGGAGTCGAGCTCAGGCTCAAGCCCTCGGTGGTAGCTGATCCCTCGAAGGTTCTTGAAAAGGGCTATGATGAGGAGAAGAAGATGCAGTTCATCAAGGTCTACTTTAACAAGGAAGACGCTTAGGGAAGAATTGGTCGGCTGGGTTGCGGCTTTCTGGCTAAAAATTGCCCAACCACGAAACTTACGAATACCTTAAAAATGAAATTAATAGTCTTATTATTGCTTTTTCTCGTAACCAGAGCTAAATGTGAGGAGGAAGTAACAGAAGCCGCTCTGATTAACAGGTGGATCGCCCAAAAAAATCTAGTTTCGGAGGTTGGCTTGAATGATGATAAAGGTGTTGATGTTAGAAGAATAAAACCCCATCCACTAACATTGGATCAGTTTATTAAGTTAGTAAAATTGGACAAAAATTCAATCAAGGGGCGATATCGAGTGGGTATGGGAGAAACGGTCTTGGTTAGATGGTCTGATACGGTGGATCTTTATATCGTAATTGTTCGGAACACTGGTAGTGTTATTATCGGTCAAAAAACATACAAACTTGAGGGATCTTTAAGATCAATAATTCCAATTAAAGGTGTCCCGAAGGACGATGTTGGAAATTTTTTGAAGAGGAATTTTTGAAAAAATACCGGAAAAAACTAAACAAGGCATAAAACAGAGAAAATGACTCTCAAACCCTTATCCTGTAATGATCTTATGGTGGTGTGAGTTGGAGCAGGGTGGCGCTGGAATTGGGGTAGGGGTGGATCGGGCGTGGGAGGCCTATCAACCGAATGGAGAGAGCTGGACAGGAGCGTAAGTGACGTGCTCCGTAGAAAAAACTACGCAAGGCATAGAACACAAAATCAACGAAACACTTCCTCTGAGAAGATTCTCAATTTCGTTATTTTCGTAGGTTTCGTGGTTGTTGATTTCTTGGTGGCTGTCACGGGCTTCTGCAGGTGGCAGTCTAGGGCTCACCGAATTTGGGGAATCAAGAGTAGGAGTCGCTCTGAGGACTGGCCCAACGGGCTGAGACTCCTTAGCCTAGGTCGGAGCGCAGCGCAGGTCTAGGAAGGTGGTTTCGGTGAGAGTGTGGGCCGAGCCAGTGCAGGCCGCTGGCGAGATCAGGATTCCCGATGGCCGTGCAGCGGTGGCGCAGTGGGGATGACGGGCTGCGGGATGAGGGGCTGCGGGATGACAATATCCGCATCGGTCTCAATGGCTTGCCCATGAATTTATGAGGTGGGCAGTCCTAGGCCTGCGCTCGTTCCTCGCTCCGACCTAGGCTAAGGAGTTTCGGCCCGTTGGGCCTCCAATCACCGTGTGTCGATTCCTCATTCCTCATTCCTCATTCCTCATTCCTCATTCCTCATTCCTCATTCCTCATTCCTCATTC